>NZ_JBYCLC010000383.1:0-15446 GCF_057473685.1 Mycobacterium sp. TH-M116
CGGTCGCCCCAGGAAGGCCGGGTCGGCGGAGAGCACCAGCGAGTCCGAAGCCGGATCGGCGGCCGCGGTGTGCTCCCGGCGATAGTGCCGGTAACCGCGCTGCGTCGAGCCGCTCCACTGACAGCGGGCGCGGTAGGTGTGCAGCGTCGTCGACATGCGCTGACCGTACCGAGGCCGGAGGCGATGCCACGTCCCGTCGCCGTACCATGGCGTCGTGACTTCAATGGCGGCACCGGCGCGGACTTACCAGGTCCGAACCTACGGCTGCCAGATGAACGTCCACGACTCCGAGCGGCTGGCCGGTCTGCTGGAGGAGGCCGGTTACCGGCGGGCATGCGAGGGCGCAGACGCCGACGTCGTGGTGTTCAACACCTGTGCCGTGCGGGAGAACGCCGACAACAAGCTCTACGGCAACCTCAGCCACCTGGCGCCGCGCAAACGCGACAACCCCGACATGCAGATCGCCGTCGGTGGCTGCCTGGCCCAGAAAGACCGCGAAGCGCTGCTGCACAAGGCACCCTGGGTCGACGTCGTCTTCGGCACCCACAACATCGGGTCGTTGCCCACACTGCTGCAACGGGCCCGGCACAACCGGGTCGCCCAGGTGGAGATCGCCGATGCCCTCCAGCAGTTCCCGTCGTCGCTGCCCACCGCCCGCGACTCGGCCTATGCCGCCTGGGTGTCGATCTCCGTCGGCTGCAACAACACCTGCACCTTCTGCATCGTCCCGGCGCTGCGCGGCAAGGAGGTCGACCGCAACCCGCACGACATCCTGGCCGAGGTGAGATCCCTGGTGGCCGAGGGCGTGCTCGAGGTCACCCTGCTCGGTCAGAACGTCAACGCCTTCGGGGTGTCGTTCGCCGATCCGGCGCAGCCCCGCGACCGGGGTGCGTTCGCCAAGCTGTTGCGCGCCTGCGGGCGCGTCGACGGACTGGAACGGGTTCGGTTCACCTCGCCGCACCCGGCCGAGTTCACCGACGACGTCATCGAGGCCATGGCCGAGACGCCGAATGTCTGCCCCGCCTTGCACATGCCCCTGCAGTCGGGGTCTGATCGCGTCCTGCGCGCGATGCGGCGTTCCTACCGAGCCGAGCGCTATCTCGGCATCATCGACCGCGTCCGAGCGGTGATGCCGCACGCGGCCATCACCACCGACCTGATCGTCGGCTTCCCCGGCGAGACCGAAGAGGATTTCGCGGCCACGCTCGACGTGGTGCGTCAGGCCCGGTTCGCCGCCGCGTTTACCTTCCAGTACTCGAAACGGCCCGGCACGGTCGCCGCCGGACTCGGGGGGCAGCTGCCGAAGGCCGTGGTGCAGGAACGCTACGAACGGCTGGTCGAGCTGCAGGAGCAGATCTCGCTGGACGGCAACCGTGCCTTGGTCGGGCAGACCGTCGAATTGTTGGTGGCCGCCGGCGAGGGACGCAAGGACACCCACACGGCGCGGATGACCGGGCGGGCCCGCGACGGCCGGCTGGTCCACTTCGACGCGACTCGCGGCGCCGTCGGCCCGGTCCGGCCCGGCGACGTCGTGACCACGGTGCTCACCGCGGCCGCGCCGCATCACCTGATTGCCGACGCGGGCGTCCTGCTCCACCGCCGCACGCGGGCGGGCGATGCGCACGCCGCCGGGCAGCGCCCGCGCGGCACCGGTCTCGGCATGCCCGCCGTCGGGCCGCCGACCGGCTCGACCGAACCACTCGGATGTGATCGATGACGAAGAGACAACGCTCCCAGCTGGACGTGCTGCGCACCGAGATCGAGGCCGCCGAGCGCCGGGTGGCGCGTCAGATCGAGCCGGGCCCGCGCGGTTTCGTGATCTCGATCCTGGTTTTCGTGCTGTTGGCCACGTTCATCCTCCCGCACACCGGTGACGTGCGCGGCTGGGACGTGCTGTTCAGCAGCCACGGTGCCGCGGCGGCCGCGGTGGCCCTGCCGTCGCGGGTGTTCGCCTGGCTGGCACTGGTGTTCGGGGTGGGCTTCTCGATGCTGGCACTGACGACGCGGCGCTGGGCGCTGGCCTGGATCGCGCTGGCGGGGTCGGCGCTCGCCTGCCCGACGGGGTTGTTGGCCGTCTGGTCGCGACAAACCGTGCCCGTCGGGCACCCGGGCCCGGGATGGGGCCTGATCGCCGCCTGGATCACCGTGATCGTGCTGACCTATCAGTGGGCACGCGTGGTGTGGTCGCGCACCATCGTGCAGCTCGCGGCCGAGGAGGAGCGGCGGCGGGCCGCGGCGCAGCAGCAGTCGATGACGTTGCTGGACGGCCTCGACAAGGCGGCTCGTCGCGACATCTCGGACGCTGACGGTGACCGGCAGGCCCCCCGGGGCGTCCCGGAGCCTCCGGATCAGCAGGAAGATCGCTGAGTCAACGCCGCAACGCCGCCGCGGCGGCCTGCGCCCACTGGCGCCACTGTTCGGCATTGGCCTTCGCTTCTTCGGCCTCCTTGGTCCGGCCGGCCGTCGCCGCCTTCTGGGCCTGCCGCTCGTATGACTCGGCGCGGAAGCGGAACTGTTCGGCTCGGGCCTGCGCCTGCGGATCCGACCTGTCGGCCTCGCCGGCGTCGCGCACCTTCTTCTCGATCGCGCGCAGTCGCCGCTCCAGTTCGGCGGAGCGTTCCCGCGGGACCCGGCCGATTGCGTCCCATTTGTCCAGGATCGAGCGCAGGGCCGCCCTGGCCGCGTCGTGGTTGCCGGTGTCGAGCCGCTCGGCCTCGGCCAACAGCGCCTCCTTGGCGGTCGCGTTGGCGCGCAACTCGACGTCCTTGTCGGCCGTCGTGGCGTTGCGTGCCGAAAAGAACGTGTCCTGGGCGGCCTTGAAGCGCCGCCACAGTGCGTCGTCGAGGTCGCGGGACGCCCTACCCGCCGACTTCCATTCAGTGAGCAGCTTGCGGAACTCCGCGCTGGTGGCGGTCCAGTCCGTCGAATCGGCCAACTCCTCGGCTTGTTCGCAGAGCCGCTCCTTGGTCTGCCGGACCGCCGAGCGCTCCCGGTCGAGTTCGGCGAAATGCGATCCCCGCCGCCGGTTGAAGGTCTCCCGGGCCGCGGAATAGCGCTTCCAGAGCGCTTCATCGACCTTGCGGTCCAGGCCGGTGATGGTCTTCCACTCGTCGAGAATCTCCCGCAGCCGGTCTCCCGCAGCCTTCCACTGGGTCGAGTTGGTGGCCAGGTCCTCGGCCTCGGCGGCCAGCGCCTCCTTGCGTGCGGTCTGGGCGGCCCGCTGCTCGTCGCGGCGGGAGCGATCCGCCGCGATGCTTGCGTCGGCCCGCGCGACGAGGCTGTCCAGCCGGGCCGCCAGGGCTTCGAGATCGCCCAGCACAGACGCCGTCGGCAACGTCTCGGCCAGCGTGACCGCCTGGGTCTTGATCTTGCGGGCATCCCCGGTTCCGGAAGCCAGCCGCTCCTCCATGAGCGTGACTTCGGTGCACAGGTCGTCGAAACGCCGGCCGAAGTGCGCGAAAGCGGCCTCGGGATCGCCGGCCTGCCAGGAGCCGACGACGCGTTCACCGGAAGCGCCGATCAGCCAGACCGTGCCGTCGTCGTCGACGCGCCCGAACTGGTGCGGATTGCTGGGTGGGGGAGCCGGCACCGGGTGGGCGGCGGGCCGGATGGGACGGGGACCCGGACGCGGCCCCGGGCGGGGTGTCGGATCGGGGACCGGCGCACCACCGTGCCCGCCCACCGACCTGGGCGCCGGTTCTGCCGAATCGTTGCTGCGGAGATCGTCAGCCGTCATACGCTCGCCACCACCCTTGTGCAACCCTTCCGCGCGGGATCGGTCCCGCGCAACTGCCGCGCGTAGCGGCGCCCGTTCGGTCGGGGCGCCGGTGCCGCGTCGGGCGGACCGTCCACCAGCTCCTCGTGACCGGTTAACACAGTATTCAAACAGCTTGCCGGGCCGCATGCCGCCACCTTGCCGTCACCGCCCGGACACCGAGATTGTGCAACAGTGGAGGGGATCGAAGATATCTGTTCATGTCCCCTCACGACACGACGGAGAAACCGTTCATGACGAAGGTGGATGTCGCCGCCCTGCTCGCGCTGGGTTCGGCGCTGTGCGTGGCGGTCGGCGACGTACTGCAACAACGGGCCACACACCGGATCGCCGACAGATCGGTCGGCCATGCGGAGTTGTTGGCAAAACTGCTGCGCAACCGTCGATGGCGCTGGGGAGCCCTGCTGCTCCTGGTCGGCATCGCGTTGCAGGCCGCGGCGCTGGACGAGGGCTCGGTGCTGCTGGTGCAGGCGCTGCTCGTGCTCTCGTTGTTGTTCGCGCTGCCGGTGAGCGCACGGTTGGACGACCGCAGGGTGACCGGACAGCAGTGGCTGTGGGCCGCGTTGCTGACCGCCGCGGTGGTGGTGATCGTCACCGTCGGCAATCCGCGGGCCGGCCATTCCCACGCGTCGCCGCAGACCTGGGCCGCGGTGGCAGTGGTGGTCGTGCCGGTGCTGGCCGGGTGCGTCGTGGCCGCCCGGATCCGCGGCGGTGCGGCGGCCGCTGCGCTGTTCGCCTTCGTCTCGGGTGCCCTGTGGGGGGTTTTCGCGGTACTCACCAAGAGCGTGGTTCATCGGCTCGGCGAGACTGGGTGGGCGATGTTCGGCACACCCGAGCCCTACGCCTGGGTGGTGCTCGCACTGGGCGGGTTCGCCTGGGAGCAGTCGGCGTTCCGGGCCGGTCCCCTGACCGCGTCGATGCCGACCCTCGAGGTGTCGCAGCCGGTGGTGGCTGCGGTGCTGGGTGTCGCCGTCCTCGGCGAGACCCTGAACACCGGTCCCGCCGGGATGATCGCGCTGGCGGTGGCCGCGCTGGTGATGACGGCCGCCACCTTCGAGCTCGCGCGGAACGACGCGATCGCCACAGACAAGAAGGTCGAGCAGAAGATGCGCAGCCGGGTCGGTCAACCCGCATAGCCGCGCCTTGTCACCCAGTCGTAGGCGAACCGGTACCAAACAGTTGGCGTATCCGCAGCCGCCGGGACAACACTGTGGGGAACGGTTCGAGGTAAGGGGTCGTCCATGTCCAAAGTCGATGTCGCGGCGTTGCTGGCTGTATGTGCGGCGATGGCCTCCGCGGTCGGCGACGTCATCAGGCAACGCTCGGCGCAGGAGATCACCGACCGGCAGGTCGGTCATCTGCAGCTGTTCCGCATGTCGTTGCGCGATACCCGGTGGTGGCTGGGCGGACTGGCGGCGATCGTCAACTACAGTCTGCAGGCCGGGGCCCTGGCATGGGGCTCTGTGGTGTTGGTCACGGCGTTGCAGGTGACGGCGCTGCTGTTCGCGCTGCCGATCTACGCGCGCCTGACCGGCCGCCGGGTGACCCGCTGGGAGTGGATGTGGGCGGCGATCCTGGCCGGCGCCCTTGCGGTGGTCATCATCGTCGGCGACCCGGCGGCGGGTCGGCAGCGCGCCACGACCGCGGCCTGGATGATCGTCGGTGCGGTGATGCTCCCCCTGCTGGTGGCGTGTGTGCTCGCGGCGCGGACCTGGTCGGGCGGACCGTTCGCGGCCGTGTTGCTTGCCCTGGTGGCGGGTTCGTCGCTGGCATTGTTTGCGGTGTTGACCAAGGGGATCGTGGAGATCAGCGAGCACAGCCTGGTCGGCGTGCTGACCTCTCCGGAGTTCGTGCCGTGGATTTTGGCTGCCCTGGCCGGGATGATCTTTCAGCAGTCGGCGTTCCGGGCCGGCGCGCTGACCGCGTCGATGCCGACGATGACCGTGGCGAAGCCCGTGGTGGCAGCCATGCTCGGAGTCTTCGTGCTGGGTGAGACGCTGAACTCGGACGGCCCCAAGGCGTTGGTGCTGATCGCGGCGGTGTCGGTGGTGATCATCGGGACTGTGGCGCTGGCCCGGGGCGAGGCAGCCACGATGGTCGCCCAGACTGGCCACGACGGCTTTGGCGACGGCGTTGGCGACGGCGTTGGCGACGGCGTTGGTGCGGCTCGACGCGGACCGTTGGGAAGGCTGTCGGCCGGCGGTGACTCCGGCGCGGCCGGGCAGCCCGCGGAAGGGGGCGTCGCGGCCGAAACCCCGGCCTAGCCGGGTCTGGCCGACAGTTTGTCCGGCGCAGGCTCGTCGAGACGTTAGTTTTGGTGGCGTGTTGACGGCCATCTCAATCGTTCCTTCCACGCCCCTGCTCGTTCCCGAACTCGCCGGAGGGGCCGCCGCCGAGGTGTCTGACCTGGCCGCTGCCGCGGCGGCTGCCGCCGCGGTGCTGCCGCCCCGCTGGGTGGTCATCGGCCCGGGCGACGACGACGACGTGCTGGGACCCGATGGTGTCGGCACGTTCGCGGGGTTCGGCTCTGACGTGCGGGTCCGGCTGAGCCCCGGTGACGACGGCGCGACGCCGGGCGCTTTCCCCCTGTGCGCGCTGCTGGCCGGATGGGTGCGGGGTCGGGCGCGGCCCGACGCCTGCGCGCAGGTTCGTGTCTACCGCGGTGACCGCGACGTGGACACCGCGCTGACGCACGGCGGACAACTGCGCGCCGAGATCGACGCGACCTCCGATCCGGTCGGTGTGCTGGTCGTGGCCGACGGCGCGAACACCCTGACGCCGGCGGCCCCCGGCGGCTACAAACCGGGCGACGCGGAGGCGCAGCGGGTGCTGGACGACGCGCTGGCCGACGGCGACGTCGCAGCCCTGACCCGGCTGCCGCCGCCTATCCTGGGGCGGGTCGTCTTCGGTGTGCTGGCCGGGCTGGTCGGTGCGGGGCCGCGTGCGGCCCAGGAGCTCTACCGGGGCGCGCCGTTCGGGGTGGGCTACTTCGTGGGCGTCTGGCAGCCGTGAGCCCGGCGATGCGACCGCTCGCGATCATCGGACCCACCGGCACCGGGAAGTCGCAGCTGGCGCTCGAGGTCGCCGAGCGGCTGGGCGCCGGACTCGGCGCCGAGATCGTCAACGCCGATGCGATGCAGCTTTACCGCGGCATGGACATCGGCACCGCCAAGGTGCCCGTCGAGGAGCGTCGCGGCGTTCCCCATCATCAACTCGACGTCCTCGACGTGACGCAAACCGCCACCGTCGCCCGCTATCAGGCCGCCGCCGCCTCCGACGTCGAAGCGATCGCGGCCCGCGGTGCGGTGCCGCTCATCGTGGGCGGTTCGATGCTCTACGTCCAGTCGCTGCTCGATGACTGGACGTTTCCCGTCACCGACCCGCGGGTGCGGGCGCGCTGGGAACAACGCCTGGCCGAGCTCGGGCCGGGCGGGCTGCACGCGGAGCTGGCCCGCCGGGACCCGGCGGCGGCCGCGGCGATCCTGCCCACCGATGGGCGGCGCATCGTGCGGGCGCTGGAAGTCGTCGAGCTCACCGGGAAACCGTTCGCCGCGTCCGCGCCGCGCATCGGCGCTCCGCGCTGGGACACCGTCATCATCGGATTAGACTGTGACACAAATCTTCTGGATGAACGGCTGGCGCTGCGCACCGAAGCGATGTTCGACCAGGGCCTGGTCGAGGAGGTACGCACCCTGCTGCGTGCGGGTCTGCGTGACGGGGTGACCGCCGCGCGCGCCCTGGGCTACGTTCAGGTCCTCGCGGCGCTCGATGCCGGTGGGGGAGTCGCGGAGCTGCGCGATGCGCGGGAGAAGACGTTCGTCGGGACCCGCCGCTACGTGCGTCGGCAGCGTTCCTGGTTCCGTCGGGACCACCGGGTGCGTTGGCTCGACGCCGCCGGGGGCGTCGCCGGCCTGGCGGAGGCCGCGTTGCGGGCGTGGCGGCAAGTACCCTGAACTGGTGATCCGCGCCGACGACCAAGACGCCAAGGGGTGCCGCGCGTGATCTTCGCCAAGGGCCACGGCACCGAGAACGACTTCGTGCTGCTGCCCGACGTGGACGCCGCGCTGACGCTCACCGCGGCCGCGGTGGCCGCGCTGTGCGACCGCCGCCGCGGAGTGGGCGCCGACGGGGTGCTGCGCATCACCACCGCCGCGGCTGCCGTGGCGGCCGGTGTGATCGAACGCCCGCCCGACGGGGTCGGGGCGGCCGACTGGTACATGGACTACCGCAACGCCGACGGGTCGGTCGCGCAGATGTGCGGCAACGGCGTGCGGGTGTTCGCCCATTACCTGCGGGTCAGCGGCCTGGAGTCCCGGAGGGAGTTCGTCGTCGGCTCCCTGGCCGGCGCCCGGCCGGTCACGCTGCACCACGCCGATGCGGCGCATGCCGATGTCACCGTCGACATGGGCAAGGCCAACCGGCTCGGCGGCGGGGACGCCGTCGTGGGCGGCCGGAGGTTCAGCGGTGTGGCGGTCGACGTCGGCAACCCACATCTGGCCTGCCTGGACCCGCGGCTGGGCGTCGGCGAGCTGGCCGTGCTCGACGTCGCCGGGCCGGTCAGCTACGACCCCGCCCAGTTTCCGGAGGGCGTCAACATCGAGGTGCTCACCGCCCCGGAGGACGGGATGGTGCGGATGCGGGTCCACGAGCGCGGGGTGGGCGAAACCCGCTCGTGCGGTACCGGGACGGTCGCGGCCGCGGTCGCCGCGCTGGCCGAAATGGGCGCCGAGACCGGAAGGCTCACCGTGCGGGTGCCCGGTGGCGACGTCGCCGTCACCATCACCGACGCCACCAGCTATGTGCGCGGGCCCTCGGTGCTGGTCGCTCGTGGGGAAATCAGCGAGGAATGGTGGAGCGCGCAACAGTGTTGATTCGGATGCACGACGCCGATCGGGCGTGCACTATGGCTCATTGCTCATGACACATCCCCAATTTCCTCATCAGGATCCCAGCGTCGGCGAACTCGCCCTCGAGGACCGCTCGGCGCTGCGCCGCGTCGCCGGGCTGTCGACCGAGCTGGCCGACGTCTCCGAGGTCGAATATCGCCGGCTACGGCTGGAACGCGTGGTGCTGGTCGGCGTGTGGACCGAGGGCAGTGCCGCCGACAACCAGGCCAGCATGGCCGAACTGGCGGCGCTGGCCGAAACCGCGGGCTCCCAGGTGCTCGAAGGGCTCATCCAGCGCCGCGACCGGCCCGACCCGTCGACCTACATCGGCTCGGGCAAGGCGGCTGAGCTGCGCGCGGTGGTGACGGCCACCGGCGCCGACACGGTCATCTGTGACGGCGAGCTGTCCCCGGCGCAGCTGACCGCTCTGGAAAAGGCGGTAAAGGTCAAGGTCATCGACCGCACCGCGCTGATCCTGGACATCTTCGCCCAGCACGCCACCAGCCGGGAGGGCAAAGCACAGGTGTCGCTGGCCCAGATGGAATACATGCTGCCGAGGCTGCGCGGCTGGGGTGAGTCGATGTCGCGGCAGGCCGGGGGCCGCGCCGGCGGCAGCGGCGGCGGGGTGGGTCTGCGTGGTCCCGGCGAGACCAAGATCGAGACCGACCGCCGGCGCATCCGTGAACGCATGGCCAGGCTGCGCCGCGAGATCAGGGACATGAAACAGGTTCGCGACACCCAGCGCAGCCGGCGCCTGCGCAGCGACATGCCGTCGGTCGCCATCGTCGGGTACACCAACGCCGGCAAGTCCAGCCTGCTCAACGCGTTGACCGGGGCCGGGGTCCTGGTTCAGGACGCCCTGTTCGCCACCCTGGAACCCACCACCCGGCGCGCGGAACTACCCGACGGGCGGGCGGTCGTGCTCACCGACACGGTGGGGTTCGTCCGGCACCTGCCCACCCAACTGGTCGAGGCATTCCGCTCCACGCTGGAGGAGGTCGTCGACTCTGACCTGTTGGTGCACGTTGTCGACGGCTCCGATGTCACCCCGCTGGCCCAGATCGACGCGGTTCGTCAGGTCATCTCCGACGTCGTCACCGACCACCGGGGCGACCACGATGCCCAACCGCCGCCAGAGTTGCTGGTGGTCAACAAGATCGACGTGGCCGGCGACCTGGCCCTGGCGAAACTCCGTCACGCCCTGCCCGGCGCGGTGTTCGTGTCCGCGCGCACCGGCGACGGTATCGACACGCTGTGGCAGCGGATGGCCCAACTCGCCGCCCCCACCGACATCGCCGTGGACGTGGTCATTCCCTACCACCGGGGTGACCTGGTGTCGCGCCTGCATTCCGAGGGGCGGGTTCAGCACGAGGAGCACAAAGGCGACGGCACCCGGATCACGGCCCGGGTTCCGGCTGCGCTGGCCGCCACCCTGCGGGAATTCGGCGCCCGGTGACCAACCACCGCCCGCCGACCAACCGGGTGGTTGGTATATCTTGGTCGGCAGAGTCCCCACATGCCGCGCAGTTCGCCGGAGGTTGTCCATGAGTAGCGCCATCAGATACCAACGCACGCTGTTCGAGCCCGAACACGAATTGTTCCGCGAGTCCTACCGGGCTTTCCTGGACCGCCATGTCGCCCCCCACCACGACGAGTGGGAGCAGGCCAAGATCGTCGACCGCGGTGTCTGGCTCGAGGCAGGCAAGCAGGGCTTCCTGGGGATGGCGGTACCCGAGGAGTACGGCGGCGGCGGCAACCCCGACTTCCGCTACAACACGATCATCACCGAGGAGACCACCGCCGGGCGTTACAGCGGAATCGGTTTCAGCCTGCACAACGACATCGTCGCGCCCTACCTGCTGGCACTGGCCGACGAACAGCAGAAGCAGCGCTGGCTGCCCACGTTCTGCACCGGGGAGTTGATCACCGCCATCGCGATGACCGAGCCGGGTACCGGCAGCGACCTGCAGGGCATCAAGACCCGCGCGGTCAAGCAGGGCGACCACTACGTGCTCAACGGCTCAAAAACCTTCATCACCAACGGAATCAACTCCGACCTGGTGATCGTGGTGGCGCAGACGGATCCGGACAAAGGCGCGCAAGGCTTTTCGCTGCTCGTGGTCGAGCGCGGCATGGAGGGCTTCGAACGCGGCCGCCATCTTGACAAGATAGGGCTGGACGCTCAGGACACGGCCGAATTGTCGTTCACCGACGTCAAGGTGCCGGCCGAGAACCTGCTCGGCGAGGAGGGCATGGGTTTCATCTACCTCATGCAGAACCTGCCGCAGGAACGCATCTCGATTGCCATCATGGCCGCCGCAGCGATGGAACAGGTGCTCGAACAGACGCTGCAATACACCAAGGAGCGAAAGGCATTCGGCAAGCCGATCGGAAGTTTCCAGAACAGCCGGTTCGTCTTGGCGGAGCTCGCCACCGAGGCGACCGTGGTGCGCATGATGGTCGACGAGTTCTTGCGGCTGCACCTGGAGGAGAAGTTGACAGCCGAACAGGCCGCGATGGCCAAGTGGTATTCCACCGAGAAACAGGTGCACCTGATCGACCGTTGCCTACAGCTGCACGGAGGTTACGGCTACATGCGCGAATATCCGGTTGCACGTTCGTATCTGGATGCCCGGGTCCAAACCATCTACGGCGGCACGACCGAGATCATGAAGGAGATCATCGGCCGAAGTCTCGGGGTCTAGCCCGGATCTCGATTCCGTATAACCGGACTCGTCGGCGCCGACGTCATTCGACGTCAGTGACGCGAAATTCGCCAATCATCGGTCAGATGTCGGCAGGTTCACGGTCTGACGTACCTTCGACGCATGCGTGTCGCACATGCCGGTGAGGGCTCGGGCTGATGGGCGAACGTCGACGCCATCAGGACGGGCAGGGTCCGACGGATGCCCCGGCGGGCGCCACAGTGATCCGGACGCCGCGCGTGCGGCGGCACAGTTCGTTGCGACGCGCACGTCGTTCGGCATCATTTCCACATCAATGCGGTATCCATTTTTGTAATATCCCTGAATTGAGTTCGCATTTCTTGTCGATTGGAGCAATGTGGTGCGGGCCCGGTGAAAATGCGGATCGTCGCGAGGGTACGGCCCGTCGGTGGGATGACCCTCCGTTCATAGGGCCGCGGGATATGGGCATGGCCACAGATGGGCGCATCCCCGTGGACTGGAGGGCTTGGTGAACTGGCGGAGAGGTCACATGCACAGGCTGGTCGGGCGCGCGTTGGTCGGCGCGTTTGTCGGCTTGGTCACCACAGCGCTGGCAGCCGTGTTCCTGGCTCCTGCGGGGGTCGCGAGCCCGATCGGCGACGCCGAGGCGGCCATGATGGACGCCTGGGAGAAGGCCGGGGGCGACACGTCGCCGCTGGGTGCGCGGAAGGGGGATGTCTACACCGTCGGGGACGGTTTCGCGCTGGAATTCGACGATGGCACGATGTTCTACACCCCGGCCACCGGCGCCAAGTACGCCTACGGGCCGATCCTGGAAAAATACCAGTCGCTGGGCGGTCCGGCCGGTAGCGACCTGGGCTTCCCGACCATCAACGAAGTGCCCGGGCTCGCCGGGCCGGACAGCCGCGTGAGCACCTTCGCGGCCAGCGACAAGCCGGTGATCTTCTGGACGGCCGACCACGGTGCTTTCGTCGTGCGCGGCGCGATGAACGCCGCCTGGGACAAGCTCGGCAGCTCGGCAGGCGTCCTGGGGGTGCCGGTCACCGACGAGACCTACGACGGCGAGTTCGCCTCGCAGAAGTTCAGCGGCGGCCAGGTCTCGTGGAACCGGGAAACCAAGGAATTCACGACCGAGCCGGCGGCACTCGCCGACCAGTTGAAGGGCCTGCAGGTGCCGATCGACCCGACCGCGGCCATCAACATGGCCTGGCGCGCGGCCGGGGGAGTCAACGGTCAGCTGGGCGCCAAGCAAGGTGGCCAGTATTCCGTCGGCGGTGACGGGATCGCCCAGAACTTCGCCGGCGGGAAGGTCTACTTCAGCCCGGCGACGGGCGCAAACGCCGTGGACAGCGACATCCTGGCCAAGTACGAGTCCCTGGGCGGCCCCGCGGGCAGCGACTTGGGATTCCCTGTCGCCAACGAGTCCGACGGCGGCATACCTTCGAGCCGGATCTGTATTTTCGCCGCGGCCGGCAAACCGGTGATCTTCTGGACCGCCGACCACGGCGCGTTCGTGGTGAGCGGAGCCATGAAGGCTGCGTGGGACAAGCTACGCGGTGCCGGCGGAAAGCTGGGCGCGCCGGTCGGGGACCAGGCCGTGGACGGCGACGTGGTCTCGCAGAAATTCGCGGGCGGCACGATCTCGTGGAACCGCGCGAAGAACGTGTTCACCACCGACCCCTCGAACCTGGCCCCCCTGCTGGGCGGGCTGCAGATAGCGGGCCACAACCAGCCGAGTGCCGTGGCGATGCCACCCCACACCAAGACGCCGGTCTGGCAGCAATGGTGGTGGATACTGGGCGGCGCCGCGGCGCTGGTGCTTGTCGCGGCGCTGGCGTTGGGGGGCGCCCACGTGCGCCGGGTCCGCGCCGGCCGCGACACCGCCGTCGGCGGGGCCGAGCCCGATGCGGGCGTCGGGAACAGCCACGCTGCCGACGGGATCTGGGGTCACGACGGTGACCTGCAGGCCTTCGAGGAACATCCTGCGGACGCCGAGCCCGCTCACCGGTTCAGCTGGGGGCGCGGGACCGACGTCGCGCTCGCCGGCGAGGACATTGCGCCGCGCCGCGGCTACGGCGACGAAGCGCAATCCCGACCGGGGCAGGGCGGGGACGGCTTCGAGAGCACGTTCGGCGTGGAGGAGGAAAATCCCGATACGGTGGACACCGACTCGATTCCCGTGGTCACCGACGCCTCCGTGTCGGAGGCCGGCTATCCCGACATCGAGGAGGAACTCGAGGAGGAAGAGGGTTATCTCGACGAGCTGGAATCCGGCTACGCCGAGTTGGCGCCGGAGGACATCCCGCAGCACGATGGCGGGATGTACGGGGAGTACGTGGAGCTGGCGCCGGAGGGCGAATACTCCGATGCGTCGGATTCCAACGATGCCGGCCACCCTGGGGCCGCATTCGGAACGGTGGTCCCCGACTTCTCCGGCGCAGCCGTGCCGGATGAAGCCGTGGCCGCAGGGGAAGCGCGAAGCGGGCGGCATGCGGCTGTCGACACCGAACGGACGTCGCCGTTGGCGGCGCACGCCGCCAGTGTGGGGCCGAGCGTGGCGGGGCGTCCGACGATTCACCTCCCACTGGACGATCCGTACCAGATGCCCGACGGGTATCCGATCAAGGCCAGCGCCCGTTTCGGCCTCTACTACACGCCCGGCAGCGCCCTTTATCAGGACACGCTCGCCGAAATCTGGCTGTCCAGCGAACAAGTCGCGCAGGCCAACGGTTTCATCAAGGCCGACTAGGGCCAACCGTTCTGGTTCTACCCGGGTCAGATCTTGCGGATCACGGTGACGACCTTGCCCAGCACGGTCGCGTCGTTGCCGGGAATCGGGTCGAACGCCGGATTGTGCGGCATCAGCCATATCTGGCCGCCGGCGCGCTTGAACGTCTTCACCGTGGCCTCGCCGTCGAGCATCGCGGCGACGATGTCGCCGTTGTCGGCGACATGCTGCTGTCGCACGACCACCCAGTCGCCGTCGCAGATCGCTGCTTCGACCATGGAGTCGCCGACGACCTTGAGCATGAACAGCGTGCCCTCGCCGACCAGCTCGCGGGGCAGCGGAAAGACGTCTTCGACGGCCTCCTCGGCGAGAATCGGCCCGCCCGCCGCGATGCGTCCGAGGACGGGGACGAAGGTGGGTTCCGGCAGGGCGTCCGATCCCGCCACCTCGGTGGCGGGCGCTGGGACCGTGGTTTCGTCCGCGCCGCGGACGTCGACGGCGCGCGGACGGTTGGGATCACGGCGCAGGTACCCCTTGCGCTCGAGGGTGCGCAGCTGGTGGGCGACCGAGGAAGTCGACGTCAGACCGACTGCGTCGCCGATTTCCCTGATGCTCGGGGGATAGCCGCGACTGGTGACCGACGCGCGGATCACGTTGAGGATGGTGCGCTGCCGCTCGGTCAGCGATGAACCACCGGCGGAGGCGTCTTTGCTGTCACTCATGGCAATGAATGTAGCCGGACGCAGGCCGGGAATCAAACATGTGTTCGACTGGCGTGTCGACTGGTGTGTTGGCGCCCATGCAGCGCGTCTTCGGCTGTCACGCCGGGGCGAATGACAGAGGTGTAACTCTTCGGCCGATCGGGTATTGGACAGGCATGTCCCCGTTGGCCGATGCTCCAGCGCCGTCTCTCGAGGGGGTCGTCTGTCGGTGGGGCGGTCTAGCGTTTGGCTCGTTCGACACGCTTCGCTCAAATGTTCGCCAATCGAACACACGAGCGATAGTGTCGAACACACGAGCGAGAATCAGTGCACCGGAGGAACGCAGATGACAATCATTCACTCAGTCTCGCCGCGACCCAGCAGCGTTCGGCGCCCGGTAAACGGGCCGGTCCGGGACCCTCGCCACGGGCGGCTCAGAGCGCCCGGGTCGCGCGGACCCGGCCAGTTCGGTCCGGCGGGCGCCACGCCGCGGTACCGCGGTTCCGGCGTCGCGATGTCCGTCGCGCCCCACCACAAACGCTCCGTCACGTGGGCGAAGACTGCGGTCCTGGCCGTGGCCGCCGGGCTGATCACCTTGTGGCTCGGGCTCATCGCCGATGTGGGGCAGGCCGTCAACGGCGACTCCGCGGGTTCGGCGGCCCCGGTGCC
>NZ_JBYCLC010000384.1:0-8426 GCF_057473685.1 Mycobacterium sp. TH-M116
CTGGCCGCTCATTGTGATTTCGGCCCGGGCTGTCGCGAAGGCGATCGGCCCGATCTGATCAGACATCGGAGAGCCCTTGACGACAACCGGCGAGTATGTCAAGGACACCGGCCCTTGCCAGCTACTATCGCTTGGGTGTCGGAGGGCGAACAAGCCAAACCGCGTCGGCGCCGGGGTCGGCGCCATCGTCGTGGTGCCGCGGCATCGCCGGAGGACCAGATCGGCGGCCAGCCGGCCGGGGGCGCAGCCACGACCAAACCGCGCGCCCCCCGCGGGCCCGAACGCCTGCGCACAGTCCACGAGACATCGGCCGGGGGGCTGGTCGTCGACGGGCTCGACGGGCCTCGAGACTCTCAGGTGGCGGCGCTGATCGGTCGCTTCGACCGGCGCGGCCGGATGCTGTGGTCACTGCCTAAGGGGCACATCGAACTCGGCGAGACCGCGGAGCAGACGGCCATGCGCGAGGTCGCCGAGGAGACCGGGATCCGGGGCAGCGTGCTGGCTGCCCTGGGACGAATCGACTACTGGTTCGTCACCGAAGACCGCCGGGTGCACAAGACGGTTCACCACTATCTGATGCGCTTTTCCGGCGGCGAGCTGTCCGACCACGACGTTGAAGTCGCCGAAGTGGCCTGGGTGCCGGTGCAGGAGTTGCCGTCGCGGCTCTCCTATGCCGACGAGCGGCGGCTGGCGCAGGTGGCCGGCGAGCTGATCGACAAGCTGCAAAGCGACGGGCCGTCCTCGCTGCCGCCGCTGCCGCCCAGCTCGCCGCGCCGACGCCCACAGACCCATTCGCGGACCCGCCATGTCGACAATCCCGCCACGGGCCGCAAGAACGGCCGCGGGCCCGGCCCGTGATCGCGCCGCGATTCTGCTTGGCCGGCTGGATGCGACGTGCCGCGGTGGTCGCCATCGTCGCCGGATTCGCCCTGCTCACCGGTGCCACTCCACCCCGCGCGGCGGCCGGTGAGCCCGGTGCCACGCCATTCGTGCGTGTCCGCATCGACCAGGTCACCCCGGATGTGGTCACCACCACCAGCCCGCCCCTCGTCACCGTCAGGGGGGTGGTCACCAACGTCGGCGACCGCCCGGTCCGCGACGTGGTGGTCCGGCTCGAGCACGCCGCGGCGGTTACCGCCTCCGCGGGTCTGCGCACCTCGCTGGACGGCGGCACCGAGCAGTACCGGCCGGTGTCGGACTTTGTGACCGTCGCCCCCGAACTGCAGCGCGGGCAGGGGGCGGGCTTCACCCTCTCGGCTCCCCTGCGCTCGGTGACCAGGTCGTCGTTCGGCATCGACGAACCGGGGATCTACCCGGTGCTGGTCAACGTCAACGGGACGCCCGACTACGGTGCACCCGCCCGTCTGGACAACGCGCGGTTCCTGCTGCCGGTGATCGGCGTCCCTCCCGACCGCGCCGACGACCTGGACTCCACCGTCGCCCCCGACACGTCCAAACCCGTGTGGATCACCATGCTGTGGCCACTGGCCGACCGGCCCCGGCTGGCCCCCGGTTTCCCCGGCGGCAGCATCCCGGTCCGGCTGGTCGACGACGACCTGGCCACCTCTCTGGCCAGCGGCGGCCGGCTGGACATCCTGCTGTCCGCAGCCGAGATCGCCACCAGCCACGACGTCGACCCCGACGGCGCTGTCGGGCGGGCGCTGTGTCTGGCCGTCGACCCGGACCTGCTGGTCACCGTCAATGCGATGACCGGCGGCTACGTGGTATCCGACTCGCCCGACGGACCCGCCCAACGGCCGGGCACCCCGACGCATCCGGGAACCGGCCAGGCTGCGGCGATCACCTGGTTGGACCGGCTGCGTGCACTGGCCCATCGGCTCTGCGTGGCGCCACTGCCCTACGCCCAGGCCGATCTCGATGCGCTGCAACGCGTGAACGACCCCGGGCTGAGCGCAATCGCCACCGCGGGCGTGGACGGAATCGTCGACCGCATCCTCGACGTCAGCACCACCCGCGGTGCCACGTTGTTGCCAGACGGGCCGCTGACCGGCCGCGCGGTCGACCTGCTCAGCGCCGTCGAGAACGCAGTCAACGGCAGCACCGTCGCCATCGCGGCCGCCGACCTGGCCGCCCACGACGGGCCGAACGGGCCGGGCCGTGACCTTCCCGCCGCGGTCGACACGGCGCCTTGGCGGGTTTCCCCGCACGTGGTGGTCGCGCCGTTCGACCCGGCGGTCGGCGCTGCGCTGGCCGGCGCGGGAATCAACCCCGCAGTCCCGACCTACCTGGATTCGTCGCTGGCGGTGCGGCTCGCGCACGACTCGCAGACCGCGCGGCGTCAGGACGCCCTGGGCTCCATCTTCTGGCACGCCCTCCAGCGTGACGCCGCACCACGAACCCAGATCCTCGTCCCGCCGCCGTCGTGGAACCTGCAGGCCGACGACGCCCAGGTCATCATGACCGCCCTGGCCACCACCATCCGCTCGGGACTCGGGGTGCCGCGGCCACTGCCGGCGGTCATCGCCGACGCGGCGGCGCACACCGCCCCGCCGCAACCGATGGGCCACTACCCCGCGGTGCGTGGCCGGTTCACCAAGAACGTCACCGCCGACATCGCCGGGCAGGTCGGCCGCCTGTGGGGTCTGACCGCCGCGCTGAGCACCGATGAGCGCACCGGGTTGACCGGCAGCGCGTACACCGCGCCGCTGCGGGAGGACATGCTGCGCGCGCTCAGTCAGTCCGAACCACCCGACACCCGCAATGGGCTGGCCGAGCAGAGCCTCGGGATAGTCGGCTCCGCGATCAACGACCTCTTCGGCGCGGTCACGATCGTCAACCCCGGCGGGTCCTACACCCTGGCCACCGAGCACAGTCCGCTCCCGTTGGCTCTGCACAACGGCCTGGCGGTGCCGATCCGGGTGCGCCTGCAGGTCGACGCTCCCCCCGGGATGACCGTGACCGATGTCGGTCAGATCGAACTGCCGCCCGGATACCTGCCGCTGCATGTGCCGATCGAGGTGAACTTCACCAAGCGGGTCGCCGTCGACGTGACGCTGCGCACCCCTGCCGGGATGCGCCTGGGCGACCCGGTGCGGTTGTTGGTGCATTCCAACGCCTACGGCAAGGTGCTGTTCGCGATCACGCTGAGCGCCGCGGCGGTGCTGGTGCTGCTGGCCGGGCGCCGCCTGTGGCACCGGTTCCGCGGCCAGCCCGACCCCGCCGACCTGGACCGGCCGCGGCGTGGAATTCCGCCGCAGCCGAGGCCGGCCGAACTGCACGACGAGTCCGCCCCCGAGGTCGACGAAAAGCACCGGGTATGACACCAGCCTCGCGGCGGGCCTACCCGCAGCCGCAGCCGAACCGGCGGCACCACGCCGCGCCTCCCGCCGCACCGGTTGCACCGGCGGTTCCCCGGCGCGTGGAGCTGTCGGACTCCGCGGTGGTGTCGCGGTCGTGGGCGATCGCCCTCGCCACCCTGGTCAGCCGATTGACCGGTTTCGCGCGGATCGTGTTACTGGCCGCCATGCTGGGCGCGGCGCTGTCGAGTGCATTCTCGGTAGCCAACCAGCTGCCGAATCTCGTTGCCGCCCTGGTGCTCGAGGCAACGTTCACCGCGATCTTCGTGCCGGTGCTCGCGCGCGCTGAGCAATCCGACCCGGACGGCGGGGCCACATTCGTGCGCCGCCTGGTCACCGTGACGACCGCACTGCTGGTGGTGGCGACGGCGTTGTCGGTGTTGGCCGCGCCGCTGCTGGTGCGGCTGATGCTGGGCCGCGTCCCCCAGGTCAACGAGCAGTTGACCACCGCCTTCGCCTACCTGCTGCTGCCGCAGGTTCTCGCCTACGGTCTGACGTCGGTGTTCATGGCGATCCTGAATACGCGCAACGTGTTCGGGCCGACGGCCTGGGCGCCCGTCGTCAACAACGTCGTCGCGCTCGTGACCCTGGCGGTGTACGTCGCAGTCCCCGGCGCGCTTTCCGTCGATCCCGTTCGGATGGGCAACCCCAAGCTGCTGGTGCTCGGAATCGGCACCACCGTGGGCGTGTTCGCCCAGGTTGCGGTGCTGCTGGTCGCGCTGCGGCGCGAGCGCATCAGCCTGCGCCCGCTATGGGGAATCGACGAGCGGCTCAAGCGCTTCGGCGCGATGGCCGTCGCCATGGTGCTCTACGTGCTGATCAGCCAGCTCGGTCTGATCGTCGGCAACGAGATCGCCAGCACCGCAGCGGCTTCCGGGCCCGCGATCTACAACTACACGTGGCTGGTCCTGATGCTGCCCTACGGCATGATCGGGGTGACGGTGCTGACCGTCGTGATGCCGCGGTTGAGCCGCAACGCCGCCGCCGCCGACATCAAGGGCGTGCTCGCCGATCTGTCCCTGGCCACCCGGCTGACCCTGGTCACGCTGATCCCGATCGTGGCGGTCATGACCGTCGGCGGCCCGGCCATCGGCAGCGCCCTGTTCGCCTACGGAAACTTCGGGCAGGTCGACGCCGGGTATCTGGGCATCGCGATCACGCTGTCGGCCTTCACGCTGATCCCCTACGGCCTGGTGTTGCTGCAGCTGCGCGTGTTCTATGCGCGTGAGCAGCCATGGACCCCGATCGTCGTCGTCGTCGTCATCACGGCCGTCAAGATCGCCGCGTCGCTGCTGGCGCCGCACCTCACCGGAGACCCCAACCTGGTGGCCGGCCTGCTCGGCCTGGCCAACGGCGTCGGGTTCCTGGCCGGTGCGGTCGTGGGCTACCTGCTGTTGCGACTGGCGCTGCTGCCCCGCGGCGGTCACCTGGTCGACGCGTCCACGGTGCGGACCATCTTGGTGACGACAGCCGCGGCACTGCTGGCCGGGTTGCTGGCCCACGTCGCCGACCGCCTGCTGGGCCTGGGCCGGCTCACGGCGCACGGTGGTGGTGCCGGTTCGCTGCTGCGCCTCCTGGTCCTTGCGACCATCATGGTGCCGATCATGGCGACGGTCATGCTGCGCGCTCAGGTCCCCGAGGCACAGGCGGCACGGGAGGCGGTCGGGCGCCGGATCGGGCGCCGCGACGCGCGCGCGGCGGGGACGGCGGCGGCCGGCAAAAAGAACGGACCGTACGGATCGTCCGGTGCGAGCCCCGTCACGTACCCTGAGCAGAGCCATTCGTCCCTGCCGAGAGTGAATACGGTCAACGCGTCTCGCAGGCCGCTGGAGCGGGCAGGCAAAGCCCGGATACCGAAAGGACCGGAGGTGACCGACCGCCCCACGGACAGCGCCGCACCGGGCGCCGTGTCAGGCTCCGAGCTTCCACGGCCCATGCCGGACGCCTTCCAGCCCGATGCGCCCCGCGAGCGTGGCGGGGAATCGCCGCCGTCCGAGGACACGCACCTGGTTCCCGGCGCGCGGATCGCCGGCGGCCGCTATCGACTATTGGTCTCCCACGGTGGTGCACCACCGCTGCAGTTCTGGCAGGCACTCGACACCGCGCTGGACCGGCAGGTGGCGCTGACGTTCGTCGACCCGAATGGTTCCCTACCCGACGACGTGGTGCAGGAAATCCTGTCCCGCACGTTGCGCCTGAGCCGGATCGACAAGCCCGGTGTCGCCCGCGTGCTCGACGTGGTGCACACCGGTTCAGGCGGCCTGGTGGTCTCGGAATGGATTCGCGGTGGCTCGCTACAGGAGGTGGCCGACACCGCGCCCTCGCCCGTCGGCGCCGTGCGCGCGATGCAGTCGCTGGCCGCCGCCGCCGAGGCCGCCCACCGCACCGGTGTGGCCCTGTCCATCGACCACCCGAACCGGGTGCGCGTCAGCATCGACGGCGACGTCGTGCTGGCCTATCCCGCGACCATGCCCGACGCCGATCCGCAGAGCGACATCCGCGGCATCGGCGCTGCGCTCTACGCCCTTCTGGTCAACCGGTGGCCACTGCCGGAGCCCGAGCCGCGAGGCGGGTTCGCCCCCGCCGATCGCGACGCCAACGGCGTCCTCGTCGAACCCACGGTCATCGACCGCACGATTCCCTTCCCGATATCGGCCGTCGCCGTGCGGGCGGCGCAAGAAGACGGCGGCATACGCAGCGCCTCGACGCTGCGGAACTTGCTGCAGCAGGCGACCGCAGTGGCCGACCGCACCGAGGTCCTCGGCCCGGCCGACGACACCCCGGCGTCGGTGCCGCGTCGCCCGGCCGCCGGCGACCCGGCCGTCTTCGCGCGCCGACGCCGCAACGTGTTGATCGGTGTCGGCGCGGGCCTGGCGGTCCTCGTGGCCGCACTCCTGGTGCTCGCCTCGGTGGTCAGCAAGATTTTCGGCAATGTCGGCGGCGGCCTGAACAAGGACGGGCTCGGGCTCAACGGGCCCACGTCGTCGTCGGTGGGGTCGGCTGTCAGCACCGCCCCCGCCGGCAGCGTCGTCAAGCCCACGACCGCCACCGTCTTCTCCCCCGACGGCGACGCCGACAATCCGGGCCAGGCCGGGCTGGCGATCGACGGCGACCCCTCCACCTCGTGGGAAACCGAAACCTACACCGATGCCGCTCCGTTCCCCTCCTTCAAGAACGGGGTCGGGCTGATGCTGCAGCTGCCGAGCCCGACGGTGGTCGGCGCGGTCTCCATCGACAGCTCCAGCACCGGCACCGCGGTCGAGCTTCGATCGTCGCCCACACCGAACCCGGCGAAACTGGACGACACCACACTGCTGATGCCGGCCGTGACACTGCATCCCGGTCACAACGTCATCGCGGTCACGTCTACTGCACCGACATCGAATCTGCTGGTGTGGATCTCGACGTTGGGCAGCACCGACGGCAAAAGCCGCGCGGCGATCTCGGAAATCACGGTTGCGGCCGCGTCCTGAACCTGCCGTGCACAGCCTGCAGCTCGAGGTGAAGTGCCCCCCGGTAGGCGATTGGCTACGGTCCGGGCGTGGGGTGCAGGGGTCAAGGCCAGCGGGAACGTACCGATGCCGAGCTACTGGCGGCACACGTCGCCGGCGACCGCCACGCCTTCAGTGAGCTGTTCCTCCGTCATCGACGCCAGTTGCATCGGCTGGCCCGGCTGACGACCCGCAGCGCCGAGGACGCCGAGGACGCACTGCAGGACGCGATGCTCTCGGCGCACCGCGGGGCCGGCGCTTTCCGTCACGATGCCGCGGTGGGCAGCTGGCTGCACCGCATCGTCGTCAACGCCTGCCTGGACCGGCTGCGGCGCGCCAAGTCGCGTCCGACCGCCCCGCTGGAGGACGTGTACCCGGTGCCCGATCGCACCGCCCAGGTGGATACGGCGATCGTGGTGCACAAGGCCTTGATGCGGTTACCGGTCGAGCAGCGGGCCGCGGTCGTGGCGGTCGACATGCAGGGCTACTCGATCGCCGACACGGCCCGGCTACTCGGCATCGCGGAGGGCACGGTGAAGAGCCGATGTGCCCGGGCGCGGGTCCGGCTCGCCGAGCTGCTCGGATACCTCGAGGCGGGCGCGAATGCGATTCCCGACCAGTCGTGAAACGTGGCCATCGGGCTGCCTATGACGGAGACTGGGGCAGATGGAGGAAGCGGAGAGCGATCCGGCGCGCCGCCGCGATGCGGAAGGCGGCCCGCCGCTGACGGTCGACGCCCTCGCCGACATGCAGGCCGGCCTGCTGGGCGACGAGGATGCGGCGCGACTACGCCGACGGGTTCGCGCCGATCAACGGGCCCAAGGGGTGCTTCGGGCCCTCAACCGGGTGCGCCGCGACGTCGCCGCTGTGGCCTCAGATCCGGTGTCGGCACCCGAGCCGCCGCCCGGCGTCACCGCCAGGGTCTCCGCCGCGCTGCGCTCGGCCGGACCGCCGTCGGGCCGCTCACCCGGACCTGCCCACTCCGCGCGGCCCCGCATCCGTCCGGCACGCGTCATCGCGGTGTCGGCGGGATTCGCCGCAACGCTTGCCGGGATCGGGCTGGGTACGGCCGCGCTGATTCACGCGCCCGCTTCCACGCCGAGCACGGAGGTCACCGCCGAGCACATCACGGTGTCGGCACTGCCCATGGCGATCCCGCTGTCGCGGTCGGAGATTCTCGACCTACTCGACCGCGGCCCCGACTACGGCCCGCTCCGAGACCCGCAACGGCGCGCCTCCTGCCTCACCGGCCTCGGATATCAGGCCTCCGCCCAGGTGCTCGGCGCGCGTCCGGTTCAGATCAACGCCCGTGCCGGCGTCCTGCTGGTGCTGGCCGGGGACACACCCGGCAGCCTGGCGGTCTTCGCCGTCGCGCCGAGCTGCAGCGCCGCCGACACCGGACTGCTGGCCGACACCCAGGTCCCGCGCGCTTAGTGTGGTGCGATGTGCCGTGGGACACGCTCGGGAACAGCGCTGCCCGCCCTGGTGTTGAGACGATTCCATGCAGCGTCATTTGTGAGGAGGTTCGTATGAGCGCCGACACTGTTCACGAGGTGATCGTCATCGGTTCGGGTCCTGCGGGTTATACCGCGGCGTTGTACACCGCGCGGGCGGAGTT
>NZ_JBYCLC010000385.1:0-8289 GCF_057473685.1 Mycobacterium sp. TH-M116
GCCGAGGCCGGCGCCACCATGGAGTGGGTCGACGGCAACATCGGCTCCAAGGTCACGATGAAGTACCCGGCGGTGTGGATGACCGGCGAGCACGCCAAGGGCGAGGTCCTGTCGGTGGCGTTCGCCGGTGAGGGTCAGCACCAGGACACCGGCGCCAAGATGCTGCACCTGGCGCCCAACACGTCGAGCAACATCGTGTCCAAGTCGGTGGCCCGCGGCGGTGGACGCGCCTCCTACCGCGGCCTGGTGCAGGTCAACAAGGGGGCGCACGGCTCCAAGTCCAGCGTGAAATGTGATGCGCTGCTGGTCGATACGATCAGCCGAAGCGACACCTACCCCTACGTCGACATCCGCGAGGACGACGTCACGATGGGTCATGAGGCCACCGTGTCCAAGGTCAGCGACAACCAGCTGTTCTACTTGATGAGCCGCGGGATGACCGAGGACGAGGCGATGGCGATGGTGGTGCGCGGCTTCGTCGAGCCGATCGCCAAGGAACTCCCGATGGAGTACGCCCTGGAGCTCAACCGGCTGATCGAACTGCAGATGGAGGGTGCGGTCGGATGACCGCTCCGATCGCGATCACCAAGGGCGAGCTGTTCGCCTCCTTCGACGTCGACGCCTTCGAGATCCCGCACGGCCGCGACGAGCTCTGGCGGTTCACCCCGCTGCGGCGGCTGCGCGGACTGCACGACGGCTCGGCGCCCGCCACCGGCAGCGCGCGCATCGACGTCGACGAACGTGCCGGTGTGCGCACCGAGACCCTGCGCCGCGGCGACCAGCGACTGGGCCAGGCCGGAGTCCCCACTGATCGTGTTGCGGCGCAGGCGTTTTCGTCGTTCGATTCGGCGACGGTTGTCACCGTCGGGCGGGACGTGCAGATCGCCGAGCCGGTCAACGTCACCGTGACCGGGCCCGGCGAGGGCGCGGTCGCCTACGGGCACCTGCAGATCCGGGTCGACGAGCTCGGCGAGGCGGTGGTGGTCATCGATCTCCGCGGCAGCGGAACCTACGCGGACAACGTCGAATTCGTCATCGGTGACGCGGCCCGGCTCACCGTCGTGTGGATCGCCGACTGGGCCGACGACGCGGTCCACGTCAGCAGCCACCACGCGAGGTTGGGCAAGGACGCGGTGCTGCGCCACGTCGCGGTCACCCTGGGCGGGGAACTCGTGCGGACGTCGGCCAACGTACTGTTCGCCGGCCCCGGCGGTGATGCGGAGCTGTTGGGAATGTACTTCGCCGACGACGGCCAGCACCTGGAGTCGCGCCTGCTGATCGACCACGCCAAGCCGGACTGCAAGTCCAATGTGCTGTACAAGGGTGCGCTGCAAGGGGATCCGGACTCCGCGCTGCCCGACGCGCACACCGTGTGGGTGGGCGACGTGCTGATCCGCGCAGCGGCCACCGGCACCGACACCTTCGAGGCCAACCGCAATCTGGTGCTCACCGACGGGGCCCGTGCCGACTCGGTGCCCAACCTGGAGATCCAGACCGGCGAGATCGCCGGCGCCGGGCACGCCAGTGCCACCGGGCGCTTCGACGACGAGCAGCTGTTCTACCTGCGCTCCCGCGGCATCCCGGAGGAGCAGGCGCGCCGGTTGGTGATCCGCGGGTTCTTCGGCGAGATCATCTCCAAGATCGCCGTGCCGGACATCCGGGAACGCCTGACCACCGCCATCGAACACGAACTCGAATTCACGGAGAAGACGAAAGCTTCATGACGACACTGGAAATCAAGGACCTGCACGTCAGCGTCGACAATCCCGACGCCGCCGAAGGACAGCGCGAGATCCCCATCCTCAACGGTGTGGACCTCACGGTGAAATCCGGTGAGACGCACGCGTTGATGGGCCCCAACGGCTCAGGCAAGTCGACGCTGTCCTACGCGATCGCCGGCCACCCGAAGTACCGGGTGACCTCGGGCTCGATCACCCTGGACGGCGAGGACGTGCTGGCCATGGGCATCGACGAGCGCGCCCGGGCCGGCATCTTCCTTGCCATGCAGTATCCCGTCGAGGTGCCGGGGGTGTCGGTGTCGAACTTCTTGCGCTCGGCGGCCACCGCCGTGCGCGGCGAGGCTCCCAAGTTGCGGCACTGGGTCAAAGAGGTCAAGGCGGCGATGGGTTCGCTCGAGATCGACCCCGCGTTCGCCGAGCGCAGCGTCAACGAGGGCTTCTCCGGCGGTGAGAAGAAGCGCCACGAGATTCTGCAACTCGAGCTGCTCAGGCCCAAGATCGCCATCCTCGACGAGACCGACTCCGGGCTGGACGTCGACGCGCTGCGAGTGGTCAGCGAAGGGGTCAACCGTTACGCCGAGACCGGCTGGGACGACGGCAGCGGCGAGCCGGTGCGGGGAGGCATCCTGCTGATCACCCACTACACCCGCATCCTGCGCTACATCCACCCGCAGTTCGTCCACGTCTTCGTCGGCGGCCGCATCGCCGAATCCGGCGGCCCGGAGCTGGCCGACGAGCTCGAGCGCAGCGGCTACGTGCGCTTCACCGAAGCGGCCGCAGCGGGGGCCTGAATGCCGACCCCGACCCGACTGGACGTCACGGCCATCCGGGCCGACTTCCCGATCCTGCAGCGCGTCATGCGCGGCGGGAATCAATTGGCCTACCTTGACTCCGGCGCGACCTCCCAGCGTCCGCTGCCCGTGCTCGACGCCGAGCGGGAGTTCCTGCTGACCTCCAACGGTGCCGTGCATCGCGGCGCGCACCAGCTGATGGAGGAGGCGACCGACGCCTACGAGCAGGGCCGTGCGGACATCGCGGCGTTCGTCGGCGCCGATGCCGACGAGTTGGTGTTCACCCGCAACGCCACCGAGGCACTCAACCTGGCGTCCTATGTACTGGGTGACAACCGGTTCGCGCCGGCCGTGGGCGAGGGTGACGTCATCGTCACCACCGAGCTCGAGCATCACGCCAATCTGGTGCCGTGGCAGGAGCTGGCCCGCCGCACCGGCGCCACTCTGAGATGGTACGGCGTCACCGACGAGGGCCGCATCGACCTGGACTCGCTGCAGCTCGACGAACGGGTGAAAGTTCTTGCTTTCAGCCATCATTCGAACGTCACCGGGGCGGTGGGGCCGGTGGCCGAACTGGTCGCGCGGGCCAGGTCGGTGGGGGCGCTGACCGTGCTGGACGCCTGCCAGTCGGTGCCGCACCAGCCGGTCGACCTGCACGCGCTCGGCGTCGACTTCGCGGCGTTCTCCGGGCACAAGATGCTGGGCCCCACCGGGATCGGCGCGCTCTACGCGCGCCGCGAGCTGTTGGCGACGCTGCCGCCGTTCCTCACCGGAGGCTCGATGATCGAGAGCGTGACGATGGAGCGCTCCACCTACGCGCCAGCCCCGCAACGGTTCGAGGCGGGCACCCCGATGACCTCCCAGGTCGTCGGGCTGGGCGCGGCCGCGCGCTACCTGGGCGCGATCGGCATGGACGCTGTCGAAGCCCACGAACGAGACCTGGTCGCCGCTGCCATCGAGGGCCTGTCGGGTATCGGCGGTGTGCGCATCCTCGGGCCTGTCTGCATGGAGGACCGCGGCTCGCCGGTGTCGTTCGTCGTGGACGGGGTGCACGCGCACGACGTCGGGCAGGTGCTCGACGACGACGGTGTCGCGGTGCGCGTCGGGCACCACTGTGCGATGCCGCTGCACCGCCGCTTCGGGGTGGCGGCCACCGCGCGCGCGTCGTTCGCGGTGTACAACACCGCCGAGGAGGTCGACCGGTTGGTGGCCGGCGTGCGCCGGGCGCTCGAGTTCTTCGGGAGAGACTGACGGTGCGCTTGGAGCAGATGTACCAGGAAGTGATCCTCGATCACTACAAGCATCCGCAGCACCGGGGACTGCGGGAGCCGTTCGGCGCGGAGGTCTTCCACGTCAACCCGACCTGCGGTGACGAGGTGACCCTGCGGGTCGCCCTGTCCGACGACGGCGAGCGCGTCTCCGACGTCTCCTACGACGGGCAGGGGTGTTCGATCAGCCAGGCGGCCACCTCGGTGCTCACCGAGCAGGTGATCGGGCAGAGCGTGCCGCAGGCGCTCGCCACCATCGCCGCGTTCACCGAGATGGTGTCCTCCCGCGGGACCGTCGAGGGCGACGAGGACGTCCTGGGTGACGGGATCGCCTTCGCCGGCGTCGCCAAGTACCCGGCGCGGGTGAAGTGCGCCCTACTGGGGTGGATGGCCTGCAAGGACGCGCTGGTCCAAGCCAGTGAAACTGTCAAGGAGGTTGGGTGATGAGCGAGACCACCGCGCCGGATGACGAACTGCTCGCCGACCTCGAGGAGGCGATGCGTGATGTCGTCGACCCGGAGCTGGGCATCAACGTCGTGGATCTGGGACTGGTGTACGGCCTCAACGTCGTCGATGAGGGCGGCGAGGGAACCGTCGCCGTCATCGACATGACGTTGACGTCGGCGGCCTGCCCGCTGACCGACGTCATCGAGGACCAGTCCCGCATGGCGCTGGTCGGCAGCGGCCTGGTCGACGAGCTGCGGATCAACTGGGTCTGGAACCCGCCCTGGGGTCCGGACAAGATCACCGACGACGGCCGCGAGCAACTACGCGCCCTGGGCTTCACTGTCTGAAGCGCCGTCCGAAGCGCCGTCCGAAGCGCGATAGCCGCCCTGGCGGCGGTCAGAAGCTGGCGTGTGGCGCGCCGATACCGGAGTCGATTCGATGCGGGCCGGATGCCGACGGGGCTACCGGGAAGTCGAAGATCGCCGTCGGAATGTACACGGTGGCGCATGAATTCGGGATGTCCACCACGCCCGACAGGCGTCCCTCGATCGGGGCCGAACCGAGCAGCAGGTAAGCCTGCTCAGGGCTGTAACCGAATTTCGTCAGATAGTCGATGGCATGCAGGCATGCGCGCTGATACGCAAGATCGGAGTCCAGATATCTTTGTTCGCCATCCAGTGTCACCGACGTGCCCGAGAAGGCGATCCACTCCGAATACTGGGGTGCGGTGTTGCCGGGCATGAAGATCGCGTGTTCGCGCACGCCGTAAATCTCCATGCCGCCTTTGATCACGTCGACGTGCAAGTCGATGAACCCACCCATCTCGATCGCTCCGCAGAACGTGATCTCCCCATCGCCTTGCGAGAAGTGGAGATCGCCGAAGGAAAGGTTTGCTCCCGGCACGAAGACCGGGTAGAACACCCGACTGCCTTTGGTGAGGTTCTTGATGTCCTGATTTCCGCCGTTCTCGCGCGGGGGAGCGGTGCGGGCGGCTTCGGCGGCAACGCGGTCGAAGTCGTCGCCGGCCAGCGCACCGAGCAGGGCGCCCTCGGGTTCCGGTGCCAGCGCGAGCGGCGGCACCCGCTGCGGATCGGTGGCGATGAGCGCGCCCTCGCGTCTGTTCCATGTCGCCAGGAGTTCTGCGGACGGAGCCGTGCCGATCAGGCCCGGATGCACGATACCCGTGTACTTGACGCCGGGAATGTGTCGCGACGTCGCGGTTTGCCCGGCGAAATCCCAGATCGCCTTGTAGGCATCGGGAAAGCGGTCGGTGAGAAATCCACCGCCGTTGAGTGTGGAAAAGATTCCGGTGTAGCCCCAGCCCTGGCCGGCGAGCGGGCCCGAATCCTCCTGCGGGATAGGGCCGACGTCCAGGATGTCGACGATGAGCAGGTCGCCGGGTTCGGCGCCTTCGATCGCGAATGGGCCGGAGAGGCAATGCACATTCTTCAGCGGCGCGTTGAGGATGTCGTCGGCCGAATCGTCGTTGTGGATGGCTCCGTCGAACCATTCCCGGCAATGCGCACGGAACGTGGAATCGCGCTTGACGGTCACCGCCGGTGGGATATCGGGATGCCAGCGGTTATGACCAACTATTTGTTGCTCATGGAACTTCTTCGTGGAGTCGAGCGGAAAAAGCAATTCAGGCATGATTCAATCCCTTGTCAATCCGCGGCCGGTTTTTGACCTGGACATCCGGCCTATTCACAGGCCCTGCCCACTGTATCGCGAGCAGCAACGAATGGCGCGAAATTCGCCTCGTCGTTGGGCGGACGGTTGCCCTGGCGCCCGGCGTTGCCGGTCCTGGGCCCGGTGGCGCGACCGCCCTATAGTCGCCACGTGCCCACCTACGTGTTCCGCTGCGCCCAGGGTTGCCCGAAGTTCACTGAACAGCATTCGATGACGGCCATTCCCGACAGTGCCGACTGTCCGCTGTGCGGCTGCGCGGCCAGCAGGATTCCCGCTGCGCCGATGGTCGGAATCGGCGGCACCGCCGCAGTGCGACTCCATGACCGGACCCGCGCCAGCGCCGATGATCCCGACGTGGTCGCCAGCGTGCCGCCGGCGCAACGCCGGAAGGTGAGCGTGACGACAAATCCGCTGCACCGCACCTTGCCGCGGCCATAAGCGTGCGGTGCGGCGGTCCACACTCTGCCGGCCGCACCGGGCGCAACGAATCTCAGGTGGATGAGTCGAGCGTGTCGCGGCTATCCGCCGTGGCCGTGCCGCGCGGGCATGTCGCACTTGCCGTCGACGGCTTCGCGCAGCTTGATGCTCGTCGCCTGAAGTTTGCCCGCGCTGTCCTCGGTGCCACGCGCCTTGATGCACTTGCCCGCTGTGATCGCGTCGAGGGTGACCTCCGCCTGCTTGGTGTAAGTGGTCTTGTCATCGACCGTCACCGCCGTCTGCAGCGGATTGCCGGCGGCGTCGTTGGTCGTGACGTTGATGGTGTTGTTCGCCACGGAGGCCACCGTGCCGCGGATCCGCATCGGTTCGGCGGGTGGCGGCGCAGCCGAACCCGAAGGCGCCGGGCTGCTGGAGGCGGCTGCAGGCTTCGGTCCCGGCGGGCACTTGCCGTCGACGGCAGGCTTGACCCGCACCGACGCCGCCTTGACCGGCTGTCCGGCCTCGGCCTCGGCTTCGGCCTTGGCGGGCCACACGCTGACACAGCTGCCCGTGGTGACGTCGGTGAGGGCCGCCGAGGTGGTCTCGGTGATCTTGGTCGTCGGCGTGTAGTCCACGGTGGCGTTGGAGTCGTCCTTCTGGGTGACCTGGATCGCATTGCCCGCCACCGATGCGACCAGCCCGCTGACCTTCGCCTGACCTTCGGCGGGCGCCTCAGTGGTCGTGGAGGTCTCGGCGGACGTCGAGGTGGACGTGGACGTGGACGTCGGGGTGGATGTCGGGCTCGACTTGTGCGACGAGGTGCAGGCGGCGATGGAGAGTGCGGCGGCTCCGGTGACTGCAAGGACGGCGAACCGGATCAGTCGAGGCGACTGTGGGCTGACAGACATCAACGTTTCTCCAATCGTGGTTATGTCACCAACGTCAGGGGTTTACCCGTTCAACCTGAAAGTAGCCTGTGCGCAACAAGCGCAGAAGGCTACCCCGAGGAACCGCATCTGGTCGGCGTCGAGGGATTCGATGACGGTGCGCAGGGAACCCAGCCTGGGCAGCATGTTCTTGGCGGACAACTCAGCGGTCGCGATCCTGCCCCGAGAGAACGCCGTGTCAGTACCGCCGCCCCCGGTCGAGGGCGGCGCGCGCGGCGCCGGCGCGCTCCGGGGGGCATCCAGGCCGGCGCGACCACGTCCGAAACCGGGTTGTCACCGCGGGAACACAACTTCCGCCGGCCGCGTTGGGCCGAGTGTGACAACGATGGAACTCACTAACGAGAAATTCAACGAAACGATCGAGGGCAACGACATCGTGCTCGTGGACTTCTGGGCCTCGTGGTGCGGACCGTGTCGGCAGTTCGGGCCGACATTCGAGGCGTCGTCGGAGAAACACCCCGACATCGTGCACGCCAAGGTCGACACCGAGGCCCAGCAGGAGCTCGCCGCGGCCGCCCAGATCCGATCCATCCCCACGCTGATGGCGTTCAAGAAGGGCATGCTGCTGTTCAACCAGCCCGGAGCCCTGCCGCCGGCGGCCCTGGAGGATCTGGTGCAGCAGGTCAAGGCCTTCGACGTCGAGGCCGCTCGAGCGGATCAAGCCGACCAGACCTGAGGCGGCCGCGCGCCGCGTGGCGGCCGGGCGCCGGGATGCGCGCTACCGTTCACGGGTGAGTTTGGTTCTGGTGGAGCAACCGCGACCGGGTGTGGCACTGATCACCCTCAATCGGCCCGAGCGGATGAACTCCATGGCGTTCGACCTCATGATGCCCCTCAAAGAGGCCCTCGAGCAGGTCAGGTACGACAATTCCGTACGCGTGGTGGTGCTCACCGGGGCAGGCCGGGGATTCTCCTCGGGCGCCGACCACAAATCCGCGGGCACGGTTCCCCACGTCGACGGGTTGACCCGCCCGACCTACGCGCTGCGCTC
>NZ_JBYCLC010000386.1:0-8800 GCF_057473685.1 Mycobacterium sp. TH-M116
CGGGCGCGGTTCAGCCGAGGATCTTACCGATCTGCGGGGGCAGCCGCTCGGCGACGACCGGGTAGCTGAGGGTCGACGCGAAGGCGACCGCGCCGGCTTCCTCCTTGGACGTGAAGATGTGGCGGTGCTGCGCGGTCGCCCGGCAGGCGGCCACCGCCGGGTCGGCCAGGATCGCCTGTTGGTCCTCCGGGCCTTCGGTTGTCCAGATCACCACGTCGGCGGCATCGAGCACCGCTTTGATGTGGTCGCGCGGGATGACGGCGCGGGAGCCGCTGCCGAAGGGTTGGACGCTGTCGGCGACGTCCAGACCCATGGCGGTCAAGAAGTCGGTCCGCCAGCCCGGCGTCGTGGCGACCACGGTGCCCTGCCACAGCCTGCCGTCCATCAGTAGGACCTTCGTGTCCTTCCATTGCGGATTCTTCTGGGCCACGGCGGCGAACTTCGCGTCGACGCCGTCGATCAGTGACTTCATCCGGTCTTCCTGGAACACGGCCCGGCCGATGGTGGTGGCCTGGACCTTCCACGGTTCGAAGAACGCGTCGCTTCCGGCCTGCGGCACGGTGGGGGCGATCGCCGACAATTTCTGGTAGGTGTCCGCGTCGACGCCGGCGTTGATCGCCACGATCAGGTCGGGTTTGAGCTTGGCGATCCGGTCGACCTGAATTCCGTTGTCGAGGCTGAGCACCACCGGCCGCGCCGGGCCCAGTTTCGGCCGGGCCCACGGCCACACCGCGAACGGCTCGTCGCCGAACCAGTTGGTCACCGCGACGGGCACCACGCCGACCGCGAGCAGGTCGTCCTGCTCGGTGTAGCCCGCGCTGACCACGCGCTTGGGCGGCTCCTCGATGACCGTCTGACCGAAGAGGTGCGTGATCGTCACCGCTTCGCTGCCGGAGGTGCCCGGCGCCGGCTTGCGCGACGAGCACGCGGGCGACGCGCCGGCGGCAGCGGCGATCGCGAGCTGCAAAAATCGCCGTCGACTCCATCCCCGTCGCACCGCGTGAGACTATCGCGGCCCCGGGCCGGAGGCGGCGTCCTCGCGGCGACCGCCACAGGTCAGCGGCACGCCGGTCTGGCCGACGTCCAGGGACCATGTTAATTCGGTCCGATTTTCCGGTCGCATTGCGACGGCCGTCACATATGGTGAAGTCATGCCTAATCTCCTCGGCCTGCCCGGGCAAACCGTGGCGAAAGTCCAGCAGTACCTCGAACGCGGCTCAGCCGAACTGCACTATCTGCGGCGGATCATCGAGTCGGGGGCGTTTCGGCTGGAGCCGCCGCAGAACTACGCCGCGATGGCCGCCGACATCTACAAGTGGGGCGAGTTCGGCATGCTGCCTTCGCTCAACGCCAGGCGCACGCCTGACCGCGCCGCGTGTATCGACGAAGACGGCGAGTTCACCTACCGCGAGCTCGACGAGGCGGCCCACGCTGTGGCCCACGGCCTGATCGACAAGGGCGTCAAGGCCGGCGACGGTGTCGCCCTGCTGGCCCGCAACCATCGGTGGTTCCTGGTCGCCTACTTCGGGTGCGCCCGGGTGGGTGCCCGCATCATCCTGCTCAACAGCGAATTCTCCGGACCGCAGATCAAAGAGGTGGCCGAACGCGAAGGCGCCAAGGTCATCATCTACGACGACGAGTACACCAAAGCCGTCAGCCAAGCCGAGCCGCCGCTGGGCAAGCTACGGGCGCTCGGTGTCAACCCGGATGCCGACGAGTCGTCCGGCAGCACCGACGAAACCCTGGCCGAGTTGATCGCGCGCAGCAGCACAGCGCCGGCCCCGAAGGCGGACAAGCACGCGTCGATCATCATCTTGACCAGCGGGACGACCGGCACGCCCAAGGGCGCCAACCGCAGCACGCCGCCCACGCTGGCGCCGATCGGCGGCATCCTGTCGCACGTGCCCTTCAAGGCGGGCGAGGTGACCTCGCTGCCCGCCCCGATGTTCCACGCGCTCGGATTCCTCCACGGCACCATCGCGATGTTCCTGGGGTCGACACTGGTGCTGCGCCGAAAGTTCAAGCCGCAGCTGGTGCTCGAGGACGTCGAGAAGCACAGGGCGACCGCCATGGTGGTGGTCCCGGTGATGCTGTCGCGCCTTCTCGACGCCATCGAGAAGATGGACTCCAAGCCCGACCTGTCCAGCCTTCGCATTGTGTTCGTGTCCGGGTCCCAGCTGGGTGCCGAACTGGCGGCCCGGGCGCTGAAGGACCTGGGCCCGGTCGTCTACAACATGTACGGCTCGACGGAGATCGCGTTCGCCACGATCGCCGGGCCGCACGACCTGGAACGCAACGCGGCGACGGTCGGACCGGTCGTCAAGGGCGTGAAGGTCAAGATCTACGACGACAACGGCAACGAGCTGCGGCAGGGAGAGGTCGGCAGGATCTTCGTCGGCAACACCTTCCCGTTCTCGGGCTACACCGGTGGCGGCAACAAGCAGATCATCGACGGCCTGCTGTCCTCGGGAGACGTCGGCTACTTCGACGAGTACGGCCTGCTCTACGTCAGCGGCCGAGACGACGAGATGATCGTCTCCGGTGGCGAGAACGTTTTTCCCGCCGAGGTCGAGGACCTGATCAGCGGGCATCCCGACGTGGTGGAGGCGACGGCGATCGGCGTCGAGGACAAAGAATGGGGGCACCGGCTGCGCGCCTTCGTGGTGACGAAGGAGGGTGCCAGTCTCGACGAGGACACCATCAAGGCATACGTGCGCGACCACCTGGCGCGCTACAAGGTGCCGCGCGAGGTGCTGTTCCTGCGGGAGCTGCCGCGCAACCCCACGGGCAAGATCCTCAAACGTGAACTGCGCGAAATGCAGGTCGACTGAGGCCCCTGCCTAGGGATCCCGCGGCAGTCCCAGCAGCCTTTCGGCGATGATGTTGAGCTGCACCTCCGAGGTGCCGCCGTAGATGGTGGTGGCCCGGCTGGCCAGCAGGTACTCGCCCCACTTGCCCGGCAGCTCGGCGGTGTCGCCGATCGCGGCGTCGGTGCCGAACGACGACACCGCGAATTCGGCATAACCCTGGCCGGTGCGCATCGACAACAGCTTGGATATCGCCGCCGACGGCATCGCATCACCACCCGCCAGGGTCAGCAGTGTCGAGCGCAGGTTGAGCACCTTGGCGGCATGACCCTCGGCGATCAACTGGCCGGCGCGGTGCCGGCCGACCTGGTCGAACTGGCCCTCGCGCACGAAGTCGACGAACTCGGGCAGGCTCGCCAGGAAGTTCGCGTCGCTGCTGCCCAGCGAAACCCGCTCCGCCGTCAAGGTGTTGCGGCTGACCTCCCAGCCGCGGTTGACCTCGCCGAGCACGCACTCGTCCGGCACGAACACGTCGTCGATGTACACCGTGTTGAACAGCGCGTTGCCGGTGAGCTCGCGCAGCGGCGTAACCGTGACGCCTTCGCTCTCCATGTCCAGCAGGAAGTAGGTGATGCCGTTGTGCTTCGGGGCATTCGGGTCGGTCCGGGCCAGCAGCGCGCCCCACTGCGAGAGCTGTGCGGCGGTGGTCCAGATCTTCTGGCCGGTGACGCGCCACCCCCCTTCGGTGCGTGTCGCCTTGGTGGACAACCCCGCAAGGTCCGACCCGGCGCCCGGCTCTGAGAACAGCTGACACCAGATCATGTCGCCCCGGAAAGTCGGCGGCAAAAACCGTTGCTTCTGCGCGTCGGTGCCGAACGCGACGATGGAGGGGACGATCCACGCGGCGATCCCGACCTGCGGCCGCCGGACCCGCCCGGCGCTGAATTCCTGCGCGATGATGACCTGCTCGACCGGGCTGGCCGCCCGGCCCCACGGCTTGGGCAGATACGGCAGCACCCAGCCGGCTTCGGCGATCGCGACCCGGCGCTGCTCGCGGTCCATCGCCTTGAGCGCGGCGACCTCGGCCCGGATCTCGTCCCGCAGCTTCTCGGTCTCGGGGTCCAGGTCGATGTCCACCGGGCGCATGCCCGTGGCGGTCGCGGTGTCCACGACCTTTTGCGGGTATTCGGTCCGGCGCCCGAAGCAGGCGGCCAGCATCAGCGACCGGCGGTAATAGACGTTGGTGTCGTGTTCCCAGGTGAAGCCGATGCCGCCGTGCACCTGGATGCAATCCTGTGCGCAGCGCTGAGCCGCCGCCGGCGCCAGGGTGGCCGCGACCGCGGCGGCGAACTCGACGTGGGCCGCCGCGATGTCCCAACCTTTTTCGCCGGCGTCGCGTGCCTCGTCCAGGGCGCGGGCGGCATCCCACACCGCTGCGGTCGCCCGCTCGGTGTCGGCGGTCATCTCCGCGCACTTGTGCTTGATGGCCTGGAACTGGCCGATCGGCCGGCCGAACTGCTCACGGATCTTGGCGTACGCCGACGCCGTGTCCGTGGCCCAGCGCGCCACGCCGACGGCCTCCGCGGACAGCAGGGTCGACATCAGCGCGTGCGCGGTGGCCATGCCCAGATTGCCCAGCACGGCGTGGTCGCCGATCTCGACGGCGTTGGCCCGCACGTGGGCGACAGGGCGCAGCGGGTCGACGCTCTTGACCGGCACGATCTCGAGCTGGTCGGCCCGCAGCACCACCCACTCGTCGCCGCTGTCGATCGCCACCGGCAGGACCAGCACGGAGGCCTGAGCGGCCGCCGGCACGGCACGGACCTCGCCGCGGATCACCAGCGCGTCGTTGTTCGGGCCGTGCCGGGTCGCGGTCAGCCCGGAATCGAGCGCGTAGGCGGCGATGACCGCACCGGACGCCAGTTCGGAGAGGACTTCGGCCCCTGGATCATGCGCGGAGATCAGCGCGCCCGCGATCGCGGAAGGCACGAACGGGCCGGGCACCGCGCCATAGCCGAACTCGGCGAGGACTACGGCCAACTCGAGGATGCCGAACCCCTGTCCGCCGACCGACTCGGCCAGATGCACACCGTGCAGGCCCTGCTCGGCCGCGGCCCGCCAGTACGGCGGCGGATTTTGCAGAGGCGACTCGGGTGTCGTCTCCAGGGCCTCGTGCAGGACCTCGGACGGCGCCACCCGCGCCACCAGGGATCGCACCGAATCGGCCAGTTCTCGGTGCTCAGGAGTTATCGCGATCGGCATTGCGCGCCTTCCATTGCCTTGCTGGGCTTCTGCTCGAATCTCGTGGTGAGGGATTCCCTCGCGGGTTACGGCCAACCATCCCTCAATCTAGTCACCGGCGGGGTGGGGACGCTCAACGCCATCGCTGGGCGATCCACCCGGCGATGATGTCGGCCTGCTCGCTGCGGGCGCCCGGAGTGGTGAAGTAGTGGTCGCTGTCGACCGAGGCGCGCGCTTTGTCGGCGCTGCCCAGCGCATCGTGGATGCGCTCGGCATCGGAGGGGAAAACCCCGGTGTCGGCTTCGGCGTTGATCACCAGCGCCGGACAGGTGATGCGGGCCAGGTGCGGTTCGGCGCGGGTCTGCGCGGTCCGCAGACTCCACATGCCCAACCAGTTGCGCAGCGTGCAGGCCGCGGCGATGCCGTGCGCGGAGCGATTGGCCTTGGCCGGGACGCCGGCATAACACGAGTTCGGTGCCCGCTTGTTGGGTTCGATGCCCGGATCGACCATGCGTGGATCCGCCCAGGTCCGCATCACGGCGAACGGTCGATCGGAAAAACCGCCCGCACGAACGCGTTTGAGTTCCGTCTCGGCCCAGTCGGTGATGGCATGGTTGCGTGCGGTTTGCGCCGAGCGATAGCGGGCGACGAACTCCGGCGAGTACGGGGGCCCGTTGCGCTCGTCGAACAGGTCGAGATCGGGATCGGTCGCGACCGGGTCCTTTTCGTCGACGACCGCGGCGTCCATCCAGGCGGTGAGCACCTCCGGGCGTCCGGGGTGGGCTGCGGTGGCGACGTATCCGTCGGCCGGCGGCAACTCCGTCACGCCCGCCGCGGGCCGCATACCGTCCCATGGTGTGACATTGGGTTCGACGGCCTGCGACTCATAGGCCGCCATCAGCGAGCCTCCACCAGAATTACCAAGCAGTACAATGGTTTCCACCCCCTGCGCCTCGCGCAGCCAGCGGACGCCGACGCCGATGTCGACCAGCGCGTGGTCGAGCATGAAGCTGGTCTCGAATCCGCGAAACCGGGTGTTCCAGCCCAGGAATCCGATCCCGCGGGTGGCCATGTATTCGGCCAGATAATGTTCGGAGAAGTCGATCTGGTAGTGGGTGGCGATCATGGCCACCCGGGGCTTGGGCCCCTTGCCGCGATAATAGAGCCCCTGGCACGGATGGCCGCCGGCCCCGGCGCGCCCAGCGGTGGGTGACGGGAGTCCGACGAATTCGCGGATGATCCCCGCGGCGCTGGGAAGAGTCATGACCGTGGCCCTCCTCGGCGATCAAAGTGATTGGTGATGAGCATATCTCGGACCGATACCGGCCGTATTCATCCTTGGTCATCGCCCACTGCGACACGCGGATGCTCTCGGCGAGCCGCCTCGCCCGATCCCGACTTGCGTTTGTCGGCCCGTGCCGGCCACGGTCGACATCGGCGCCACCTCCCCTGGAACAATGCCGAATGCGATGTTAGATTCAGATCCCGATCCTGGCCAGGACCTCAACGCAGAGGAACGAGGGAGCCGCACGATGATCAAGCCGCACAACACCAACGGCGAATTCGAAATCGGCGGTATCAACCATGTCGCGCTGGTGTGTTCGGACATGGCGCGCACCGTGGACTTCTACGGCAATATCCTGGGCATGCCGCTGATCAAGTCCCTCGATCTGCCCGACGGGCGGGGGCAGCACTTCTTCTTCGACGCCGGCAACGGCGACTGCGTCGCGTTCTTCTGGTTCGCCGAAGCCCCGGACCGGGTCCCGGGTATCTCGGCCCCGGTTGCCGTCCCGGGCATCGGGGACATCACCAGCGCGGTGAGCAGCATGAACCACCTGGCGTTTCACGTACCGGCCGAGAAGTTCGACGCCTACCGGCAGCGCCTGAAGGACAAGGGGGTTCGGGTCGGCCCCGTACTCAACCACGACGAGAGCGAGCGCCAGGTGTCGGCGACGGTGCATCCGGGGGTCTACGTCCGCTCCTTCTATTTCCAGGACCCCGATGGTATTACGCTCGAATTCGCCTGCTGGGTCAAGGAATTCGGTGCGGGCGACGCCCAGGCCGTGCCGCGGACCGCGGCCGACCGCCGACCTCCGGTGGGCGCCGGCCGCTGACCGGTGATAACCGGCGACTTCGCCGGCTGTCCAAGGACAGGGGCCGGTGTGGGTTATGTCGTCGCGGCTGGACCCAGGGACGCTGCGACGACTTTCCCTTGTTGCCGGAACTCCTCCTCTGTCGCTGAGGTGACTGTTTCCTTGGGCTGGCAGGGGGGCTGGCAGGGGGGCCGGTACAGGTCGGGCTCGGCGAGTTCGTCGAGCAGCGACGCCAGCTGGTCGACGAGCTCGTCCGGCTCGAGCCGGACGTCGCCGGACAGCCATGCGCTGATCGTCTGCCCGACCCCGCCGACGACGAAGTGTGCAGCGGCCGCGATGCGATCGTTGGCCGGGACGCGCAGCGCATCGCCGACGTGCCGCCCCGACAGCATGGCGAACAGCGCGCGGGAGTCGGCGCGTTTTCGCACCACCAGCGGATCGGCCAGCTGGGCGCTGAACAGCAGACGCCCGATGCGGGCGTCGCCGGCGATGGCACCCACGATGTTGGCCATCCCGGCCCGGGTCTGCTCGTGCGCCGGTACCACCGTCACCGCCGCCTGGGTGGTGGCGGCCAGGTCGGCGACCACCCAATCGAACACGCTACCGACGAAAGCGTCTTTGTCGGCAAAGCTTTCGTAGAAGTAGCGGGCGGCCAGGCCCGCGTGGCGGCATACGCCCCGAACGGTCAGCGCCGGGATGTCCTGTCGCTGCGCGCCGAGCAGGTCCAGTCCGGCCGCCAGCAGCCGGGCCCGCCGGGCGGCCACCCGCGCGGCTGCGTCGACACCGCCGTAGGGGCGCACGCTCGACGGTTCGGCGTCGTCGGCCATGAGCACCATCCCTGTTGACATCGGGCGAGGCCCCGGACAATATCAGGAAACAAACGTTCGCACATTCGGTGCGACGGGCGCCGCGGGAGGTCAGGCCATGGCGATCCACCAGCCGGTTCGCCTGGCGACGCCGCACGTCGAACGCGCGGTTGCCGACCCACCCCGGCCGCAGCGCACCCGGCGGCGGAGGTCGGGGATGGACGAGGGCCTGATGGGAGTCGCGCTGCTCGCCGGTCCGGCCAACGTGATCATGCAGCTGGCCAGGCCCGGTGTCGGCTACGGGGTGATGGAGAGCCGCGTCGAAAGCGGTCGGGTGGACCTGCACCCGATCAAGCGGGCTCGCACCACCTTCACCTACCTCGCGGTGGCCACCACGGGCAGCGACACGCAGAAGGACGCCTTCCGCCGTGCGGTGAACCGCGCGCATGCGCAGGTGTACTCGGCCCCCGAAAGCCCGGTGCAGTACAACGCCTTCGACGTCGATCTGCAGCTGTGGGTGGGGGCCTGTCTGTACAAGGGCGGGCTCGACGTCTACCGCACCTTCATCGGCGAACTCGACGAGCGCGATGCCGATCGTCATTACCGCGAGGGTATGACGCTGGCGACCACTTTGCAGGTGCCGCCGCAGATGTGGCCGGCCGACCGCGCCGCCTTCGACCGGTACTGGCAGGAGTCGCTGGCCCGGGTGCACATCGACGACGCGGTACGTGACTACCTGCTCCCGATTGCCGCGGGCCGTGTGCGAGGTGTGCTGCTGCCGGGCCCGCTGCAGCGGATCGCGGACAACTTGGCGCTGCTGATCACCACCGGCTTCCTGCCTCGGCGGTTCCGC
>NZ_JBYCLC010000387.1:0-21015 GCF_057473685.1 Mycobacterium sp. TH-M116
CCTACCAATCAACAGCCCCACCCCACGCACCCACCATCGATGTCAGCGAACTCGAAACCCGCATCGGCATCACACTGACGCAACGGCACGCCGCCTAAGACCTAAGCTGGCACCAATGACCGACTCGCATTCATCGCCAGGTTTCTCGGGGTTGCAGCGCATGGACTTCGACGCGCTCTACCGCGGCGAGAGCTCCGGCGTGGGCATCCCACCGATGCCCACGCCGCCCTGGGACACCAAGGCACCCAAAGACAACGTCGTCACCTGGCACGACCGCGGCTGGGTACACGGTGACGTCCTCGACATCGGCTGCGGCCTCGGCGACAACGCCGTCTATCTGGCCGGCAAGGGGTACCGGGTGACCGGGCTCGACATCTCCCCGACCGCGCTCATCACCGCAGAGCGGCGGGCCGCCGACGCAGGAGTCGACGTGCGGTTCGCGGTGGCCGACTCCACCACGCTCGACGGCTACACCGAAGCGTTCGACACCGTCATCGACAGCGGCATGTTCCACTGCCTCGACGACGACGGCAAACGCCGCTACGCCGCCGCGGTGCACCGCGCGACCCGGCCCGGGGCCACGCTGCTGATCAGTTGCTTCTCCGACACCGGCGCCGTCGACGAATGGCCCCGCCCGGTGGTCTCCGAGCAGACGCTGCGCGACATTCTCGGCAGCGCGGGATGGGAGATCGAATCGCTGGAGCCTGCCACGATGCGCCGCGAACACGACGGCACCCGGTTCGAGATGTCGTTTTGGTTCGTACGCGCGCAGCGGGCCTCGTGAACCTGCAGGGCAATGCCGCCTCCATCCGCGAGGTGTGCGACGCGGGGCTGCTCTCCGGCGCTGTGACGCTGGTCTGGCAGCGTGGAAAACTGCTGCAGGTCAATGAAATCGGCTACCGCGACGTCGAGGCGGGGCTGCCGATGCAGCAGGACACCCTGTTCCGCATCGCGTCGATGACAAAACCCGTCACCGTCGCCGCGGTGATGAGCCTCGTCGACGAGGGAAAACTCGCGCTGAAGGACCCGATCGTGGGTTGGGCGCCGGAGCTGGCCGACGTGCGGGTGCTCGACGACCCGCGCGGTCCGCTGGACCGCACGCATCCGGCGCAGCGCGCCATCGTGATCGAGGACCTGCTCACCCACACCAGCGGCCTGGCCTATGGTTTCTCGGTGTCCGGGCCGATCTCGCGGGCCTACGTGCGGCTGCCGTTCAACCAGGGGCCCGACGCGTGGCTGACCGAGCTGGCCACGCTGCCGCTCGTGCACCAACCCGGCGAGCGGGTCACCTACAGCCACTCCATCGACTTGTTGGGGGTCATCGCCTCCCGCGTCGAGGGCAAACCGTTCCACCAGGTTCTCGACGAACGGGTGCTGGGTCCGGTGGGCATGCCCGACACCGGTTTTTTCGTGACCCCCGAGGCGCGGCGGCGCGCCGCGACGATGTACCGGATCGACGAGCAGGGCGCCCTGCGCCACGACGTGATGGGGACCCCGCACATCACACCGCCGTCGTTCTGCAACGCCGGCGGCGGGCTGTGGTCGACCGCCGGCGATTACCTGCGGTTCGTGCGGATGCTGCTCGGCGACGGGACCATCGAGGGCGTGCGCGTGCTCTCTGCCGCCTCGGCGCGGCTCATGCGCACCGACCGGCTCACCCCCGAGCACAAGCGCCACGACTTCCTGGGAGCGCCGTACTGGGTCGGCCGCGGATTCGGGCTGAACTTGTCGGTGGTGACCGATCCGGCGCGCTCCGCGCCGCTGTTCGGACCGGGCGGGCTGGGCACCTTCAGCTGGCCCGGCGCCTACGGGACGTGGTGGCAGGCCGACCCGTCCGCCGACGACCTGGTCGCGCTGTACCTGATCCAGAACATGCCCGACATGACCGCGGACGCCGCCACGGCCGTCGCGGGCAACACGTCGCTGGCCCAACTGCGCACCGCGCAGCCGAAATTCGTCCGCCGCACCTATCAAGCGCTCGGCCTGTGAATGCCCAGCTACCCGCCTGACCGCATCGCCGGCCCCCGGTTGCTGCTGCGGCTGCCCGTCCTCGACGACGCGGGCGCGCTGTTCCAGCGGGTGGCCCGCGACCCCGAGGTCACCCGGTATCTGCTGTGGCCGCCGCACCCGGACGTCGCGGCGACCCGGCGGGTGATCACCGAGAAGCTCAACGTCGGCGACGACGAACGAACCTGGGTCATCGAGCTGCGACACACCGGGGAGGTCGTCGGGATGGTCAGCTACCGGCGGACCGCCCCACACTCGGTGGAGATCGGCTACTGCCTCGGCAAGCGCTGGTGGGGCAAGGGTTTGCTGTCCGAGGCCCTCGACATGCTGGTGAACGCGCTGGAATCCGACCGGCAGATCTACCGGGTGTGGGCCACCTGCAGTCCCGACAACCAACGGTCCACCCGCCTGCTCGAACGCGCCGGTTTCTTCCTGGAAGGCCGGCTCGCCCGTCACGTCGTCTACCCGAGCATGGGGCCCGAGCCGCAGGACAGCCTGCTCTACGCCAAGATCCTGCGGTAGACGCCGTGCGCGGCTCAGACCTCGTCGGCGACCGTCTGCGCCGCGCCGTCGCCGTTGCTCCCGGCGTCGGCGGCCAGCGCGAAGACCGGTAACGCGGAGCCCACCGCGGCCGTCGACGCATTGCGCTGGGCCTCCATCCGCGCCAGCGCCTCCTGCGTGAACACCGACAGTCCCAGTTCGGGGTTGTAGCCGTGGATCTCCTTGACGTCGAGTTGGGCGAGGAAGTAGACGATCTCCTTGGACACCACCTGGCCGGGCACCAACACGGGGAAGCCCGGCGGGTAGGGCACCACGAACGTCGTCGACACCAACGTCTTGCCGTCCGCGAGCCGCCGCCCGGCCATCCCCATCAGGACGTGCTCGCGGTCGGACTCCTCGTAGCCGGCGTAGAAAGCCGACCGCATGTCACCGAACGAACACGCGTCGACCGGACGGAACGCGATGTCGAACTCACTGAAGTCCGGCAGGTGCGGCAGGTCCTCGGTGATCTCCTCGACCCGGCGGGCCTGCAGAGCGCGGTCGTCCTTGCCCCTCTCGAGCTGCTGGCGGTCGAGGTCCGAGGCGATCCGGCGCAGCACGTCGAGCAGGTAGTGCACACTCGACCAGGTGACCCCGATGGTGAAGATCAGCAGCACGCTGTTGATCGAGGTCTTGTTGATCTGGATACCGAACCGCTCCATCAGGATTTTCTCGCGGAAGTCGAACCCGTTCATCCCGGTCCGGCCGATGAACAGGGTGAGCCGGGTCGGGTCCAGCACGAACTGATCCGACCGCCACGCCTCGTTCCACTCGGCCAGCGCCCCCTGCCGGACCTGCCGGTACGAGCTGACCGTCGAGGTCCGGAACTCGTCGGGCACCAGGTCGGACTCGTCGAGAATGCGGAACCAGCGGCTGATCAGCGCGTCCTTGCGGACCCGGTGGCGAAAGACCAGCGCCATGTTGTAGACGTGCCGGACCAGTTCGAACCCCTCGATGTCGACCTGCCGGCGCGCCAGGTCCAGCGACGCGAGAAGCTGCTGGTTGGGCGACGTCGAGGTGTGGGTCAAAAACGCCTCGTCGAACGCGTCGCGGGTCAGTGCCTTGAAGTCCTGGTCGCGCACGTGGATCATCGACGACTGCCGGAACGCCGACAGCGACTTGTGCGTGGAATGCGTCGCGTATACCCGGACCCGGGCGCGGGCGGGATCGGGCAGCAGCCGGCGAGTCATCCACTCCGACCGGTCGACCCCGTCCATCTCGGCGCTCCACCGCCGGTACTCGCCCGCGTATTCCGGTGATGCCAGCATCTGTTCGAGGCGCTCGGCGGAGATCATCGCGGTGCGCTGCCGGGCCCACGGCACCGCGGTGGCGAACGCGTACCACGCCTCGTCCCACAGGAAGCAGATGTCGGGCTTGATCGCCAGCACCTCCTCCATCACCCGGCGGGGGTTGTAGACGACGCCGTCGAAGGTGCAGTTGGTCAACAGCAGCATGCGCACCCGGTGCAGCTGCCCGGCGGCCTCGAGGTCCAGCAGCGTCTTCTTGATCGTGTCCAGTGACACCGCCCCGTAGATCGCGTACTGCGGCAACGGATATGCGTCCAGGTACAGCGGGTAGGCCCCGGCCAGCACCAGGCCGTAGTGGTGGGATTTGTGGCAGTTGCGGTCGATCAGCACGATGTCGCCCGGCCGGGTCAGGGCCTGCACGACGATCTTGTTGGCCGTCGACGTCCCGTTGGTGCTGAAGTAGGTCCAGTTGGAGTTCCAGGTGACGGCGGCCTTGTCCATCGCCGCCTTGATGTTGCCGTGCGGGTCCAGCAGCGAGTCCAAACCGCCCGAGGTCGAGGACGTCTCGGCCATGAAGATGTTGCGGCCGTAGAACTCGCCCATGTCCTGCAGCGACCTGGAGTTGAAAATGCTGGCCCCCCGCGCGACCGGCAGCGCGTGGAACTGGCCGACCGGCGCCGCGGCGTAGGCCCGCAGGGCGTCGAAAAACGGTGTGGCGAAACGGTTCCGCAACCCCGCGAGCACGGTGCTGTGCAGGTCGGTGACGTCGTTCAGCCGGTAGAACGTGCGGTCGTAGACGTCGGGGTCGTCGGTCTCCGCGGCGATCGACTCGGCGGTGAGCAGATACAGGTCGATGTGCGGCCGCAGCTCCCGGATCCATTCGGCGCATTCGATCCAGTCGTGGGTTTGACTGGCCGTCGGGTTGTCCCCGTCGCCACCGAGCAGCGTGGTCATCAGCGGCACCCGGTCGCGGGACCGCAGCGGCAGGTCGTCGCGGATGATCGCGACCTGGATCTCGCCGTTGAGCGCGACCGCGGTGATGGCGTCCTCGACGCTGCCGACCACCAGTAGCTCGTACTGGATCTCTTCGGAGGAGCGGCGCAGCGCCCGCAGGCACTCGACCAGGCTGTCGGGCGCCGTCATCGGGGCATCGTCGGCGAGCAGCACGGTGTAGAACTGCTGCTGTTTGGCCTGGGCGACCAGCTCCTGCTCGGCCAGCGACGCCGCGGTGTCGAAAAGCCCAGCGCGGTCGCCGTATTCGGACAGCAGCCGCACCGCCAACGACACCTCCTCGGCGAGCCGAACCGTCGAAAGCATCTCCAGGTGGGTCCGAAAGGTCGCCAGGTTCGCCGCACCCGGGTACAGCCAGTACCGCTCGTAGGCGGCCAGCCGGTCCATCAGCCGCCGCACCGTGGCCACGTCGTGGTGGATGTCCTGCTTGCTCAGGTCGGCCTCGGCCAGGTGGCGGCACGCGTCGTCGAGGAGGTTCCACGTGTCCAGCCGTGTGTACGACGGGTTGGCCACCGCCGCCAGCGCGGACACGTGCAGCCGTCGCGGCCGGCCCCAGTGTGCAGTCATAACCTCACCTGTCCTTTGGTGCGGATAGTTGTCCTGACCCGGCCACCCCGGACGGGGAACCGTTTCGGCGTGGCCGGTAGGCGGGCGGTGCCGCAAGCCCCCGGCGGCGCGCCGGCAAGTCGGCGACGTCGCCGAGCGAGCGCACCACCGCCTGCGTCAGACCCATCAGGGCGGCCATCAGCGGCAGCAACGGCTGCAGCGGCTTGGCGGCCGAACGGACAGTGGTGATGCGGCGGGCCACGATCAAACGTTCGACGCAGTGCGCCAGCCAGGCGCCGACGCCCAGGGCGTAGATCGCCAGCACCGCCGCCACGATGCTCAGCCGGTAGGCCGCGCAGACGACCGCACCCACCACCACCACCGCGGCCATGACCGCAGCAACGACAATGCGCAACTCCAACCGGCTCACGGGTCCGGCGCCTGGCTTCGGACCACCTGCGCTGCGGCCCGGATCTGCGGCGTCACCAGCATGACGCGCCCCAGCACGCCGTTGAGAAAGCCCGGGGACTCGTCGGTGGACAACTCCTTGGCCAGCTGCACGGCCTCGTCGACGGCGACCGGCTCCGGCACGTCCTCGGCATAGAGCAGCTCCCACACCGCGACCCGCAGGATCGCTCGGTCCACCGCCGGCAACCGGTCCAGAGTCCAGCCCTGCAGGTGCGAACTGATCAGGTCGTCGATGTGCGCGCTGTTCTCGCCGACGCCGCGGGCCACGGTCACCGTGTGGGAGTGCAGCGGCGCGACGTCGGATTGCGACTGCGCCAGCGCGGTCCGCACGTCGACCAGCTCCCCGGGGGCCATTCCGCGAGCCTCGGCCTCGAACAGCAGGTCGACGGCACGTTTGCGGGCCTGATGGCGTCCTTTAGCGGGGCGCGCGGGTTTGCTCACGCGTTGACGCGCCCCAGGTAGCTGCCATCGCGGGAATCGACCTTCAGCTTGTCGCCGGTGTTGATGAACAGCGGGACGTTGATCTGTGCGCCGGTCTCCAGGGTGGCGGGCTTGGTGCCGGCGCTGGAGCGGTCGCCCTGCAGCCCCGGCTCGGTGTGGGTGACGTCGAGTTCGACCGTCACCGGCAGCTCGATGTAGAGCGCCGCACCGTTGTGGAACGCGATCTGCACCGGCATGCCCTCGAGCAGGAAATTGGCCGCGTCACCCACCAGCGACTCGGGCAGCGGGTGCTGCTCGTAGTCCTGGCTGTCCATGAACACGAAGTCCGAGCCGTCGCGGTACAGATAGGTGGTGTCACGCCGGTCGACCGTGGCGGTCTCCACCTTCACCCCGGCGTTGTAGGTCTTGTCGACGACCTTGCCCGAGATGACGTTCTTGAGCTTGGTGCGCACGAAGGCCGGCCCCTTGCCGGGTTTGACGTGCTGGAATTCGACGATCTGCCACAGCTGGCCGTCGATCACCAGCACCAGTCCGTTCTTGAAGTCGGCGGTCGATGCCACGGTCGGTGTATCTCCTAAAGGATGGTCAGTTCTTTGGGGAACTGGGTCAGTAATTCCGGGCCGCGCCCGGCGGTCTCATCAGGCACGACCACCGTGTCCTCGATGCGGACACCGCCGCGGCCGGGCAAATAGACACCGGGCTCCACGGTCACCGCGGAGCCCGCCAGTAGTGTACCGGCGGACGTGGCCCCGATCCCCGGCGCTTCGTGGATCTGCAGGCCCACCCCGTGGCCCAGGCCGTGACCGAACTGCTCGCCGTAGCCGGCGTCGACGATGAGCCGGCGGGCCGCGCCGTCCACGTCGCGCAGCGCGGCCCCGGGCCGCAGCGCCTCCCGCCCGGCGCGCTGCGCCTCGGCGACCAGCCGGTAGATCTCCAGCTGCCACTCGGCGGCCTTCCCCAGGATGAAGGTACGGGTCATGTCGGAGTGGTACCCCGCGACCAGCGCGCCGAAGTCGATCTTGACGAAATCACCGACGGCGAGCACCGCATCGGTCGGGCGGTGATGCGGGATCGCCGAATTGGCGCCGGCCGCGACGATCGTCTCGAAGGAGATCGCGTCGGCGCCGTGGTCGAGCATCAGCGCCTCCAGCTCGCGGCTCACCTCGCGCTCGGTCCGCCCGGGCCGCAGGCCGCCGCGCTGCACCAGGTCGGTCAGGGCGGCGTCGGCCGCCTCGCAGGCCAGCCGCAGCAAAGCCACCTCGCCGTCATCCTTGATCTCGCGCAGCGCCTCCACGGTTCCGGCGGCCCGCACCAGCTCGGTGGCCGCCTTGCGTTCCCGCAGCTCGGCGGTCAGGGTGTCGTAGCCGTCGACCGTGACGACGTCGCTTTCGAAGCCCAGCTTGCTCACACCGGCGCCGGCGGCCAGCCCGACCAGGTGCCGGCCGACGGCCCGCTCGACCGCTATGTCGAGGTCGGGTGCCTGCTCGGCGGCCTGGGTGCGGTACCGGCCATCGGTGGCCAGCACCGGGCTTCGGCCGTTCGAGTCGTCGGCGAACACCAGCAACGCGCCGTTGGACCCGGTGAATCCGGACAGATAGCGAACGTTGATCAGGTCCGTGACCAGCATGGCTTCCAGCCCGCCGGCGGCGATCCGCGCCTTCAACTTGTCTCGACGCTGTGAATGTGTCACGCCCCTTGACGGTACTCGCTACGCTGAGGGCTCATGACTAACTGGATGCTTCGCGGACTGGTGTTCGCCGGTGTGATGGTCGTCGTCCGTGTGATTCAGGGGACGATCATCAACGCCTGGCCAACGCAGGCCGGGCTGGTCAGTATCGTGCTCCTGCTCCTGTTCACCGCTGCCGCGTTCGCCTGGGGAGTACTCGACGGCCGCGCCGACGCGACGGCCAACCCGGACCCCGACCGACGCCAGGACCTGGCGATGACCTGGTTGTTGGCCGGCCTGGTGGCGGGCATCCTCAGCGGCGCGGTGGCCTGGGTCCTCGCGCTGTTCTACAAGGCCATCTACACCGGGGGGCTGATCAACGAGCTGACGACGTTCGCGGCGTTCACCGCGCTCATCGTGTTCCTGGCCGCGATCACCGGTGTGACCGCCGGCCGCTGGCGGGTGGACCGCAACCCGCCGCCGCGCCCGGAGGGCACGGGCGAGGAGCGGGCCGACACCGACGTGTTCTCCGCGGTGCGCGACGATGACACCCCCACCGGCGAGGTGGCCGTGCCGGCGGGCGCGGTGGCCGCCGCGCCGTCGGCGGTGGCCACCGCCGAGCGCGAGGCACCCACCGAGACGATCCCGACGGGCACGTGGGGCGGCAGCACCGAGGCCATGCCCACGGCCGCCGAGGATGCCAAGACCGAGGTGATCAAGCCGGTCGCCGCCACCGAGGCCGGACAGGCCGGAGAGGCGACCGAAGCCACCGAGGCGGTCATCGATCGGCCCTCCGAGGAGCCCGAGCGCGGCTGACCCGAGCCGGCCGGCTCAGTCCCGCGTGCTCACCAGGTAGCGCAGAGCCAGCAGGTAGCCCTGTACGCCCAGGCCCACGATCACCCCGGTCGCGACCGGACTGAGGTAGGAATGTCGCCGGAACTCCTCGCGCGCATGCACATTGGAGATGTGCACCTCGATCAGCGGCGCGCGCAACTCGGCGCACGCGTCGCGCAGCGCGACCGACGTGTGGGTGAGGCCGCCGGCGTTGAGGATCACCGGCTCCCCGGCGTCGGCGGCCGCATGGATCCACTCGAGCAGTTGGGCTTCGCTGTCGCTTTGCCGCACCACAGCCGCCAGCCCCAACGCGGCGGCCTCGGCCTCGACCAGCGCGGCCAGCTCGTCGTGGGTCGTGTGCCCGTACACCCCGGGCTCGCGCCGGCCCAGCCGGCCCAGGTTCGGGCCGTTGATGACGTTGACCTTCATGGCTCACCGAGCCCCGCGTAGGCCGCCGCCAGCAGGGACGGGTCCGGCCCGGCCAGCCGCCCCGGCTCGGCGAGCCCGTCGAGCACCACGAACCGCAGCACGCCCGCGCGGGATTTCTTGTCGCCGGCCATGTATTCGAGCAACTCCGGCAGCGCGTCGGCGTCGTAGCCGACCGGCAGGCCCAGGGAGGTCAGGATGGTGCGGTGCCGCTGCGCGGTGGCGTCGTCCAGCCGGCCGGCCAGCCGGGCCAGCTCGGCGGCGAACACCAAGCCCACCGAGACGGCGGCGCCGTGCCGCCACCGGTAGCGTTCGCGGCGCTCGATGGCGTGGCCCAGGGTGTGGCCGTAGTTCAGGATTTCGCGCAGCTCGGATTCCTTCTCGTCGGCGGCCACGACCTGCGCCTTCACCGCGATCGCGCGGCGCACCAGCTCCGGCAGCACGGCACCGGCCGGATCCAGGGCCGCCTGCGGGTCGGCCTCGATGAGGTCGAGGATCGCCGGGTCGGCGATGAACCCGGCCTTGACGATTTCGGCCATCCCGGAGACCAGCTCGTTGCGCGGCAGCGTCGCCAGGGTCGCCAAGTCGACCAGGACGGCCAGCGGCTGATGGAACGCGCCGACCAGATTCTTGCCGGCGTCGGTGTTGATGCCGGTCTTGCCGCCGACGGCGGCATCCACCATGCCCAGCAGGGTGGTGGGCATGTGCACGATCGAGACCCCGCGCAGCCAGGTGGCCGCCGCGAAACCGGCGACGTCGGTGGCCGCGCCGCCGCCCAGGCTGACCAGGGCATCCTTGCGGTCGATGCCGATGCGGCCCAGCACCTCCCAGATGAACCCCACGACGGGCAGGTCCTTGCCGGCCTCGGCGTCGGGGATCTCGATGCGGTGCGCGTCGACGCCGTGGCCGGCCAGCCGGCTGCGGATCGCCTCGGCGGCCGGCGCGAGCACCGGTTGGTGCAGGATCGCGACACGGTGCCGACCGGACAGCAGCCGGTCCAGCTCGCCGTCCAGGTCGGTGCCGATGATCACCGGGTAGGGCGGGTCGACGGCCACCTCGAGGGTGACCGGCGCGGTGGTGCCTGTCATGTGGCGGCCTCGCTGGGCCGGGTTTGCGGCAGCCGCGACACGATGTGACGGACCACCGCCCCGGGGTTGCGGCGGTTGGTATCCACCCGGATCGTGGCGACGCGCCGATACAGCGGGACTCGCTGGGCCATCAGGTCGCGGTACCTCGCGGCGCGGTCGGCGCCGGCCAGCAGCGGCCGCGCAGTGGAGCCGGCGGTGCGCCGCACCCCTTCGGCGGCGCTGATCTGCAGGTAGACGACGGGGTGGCCGGCCAGCGCCTCGCGCACCCCCGGGCTGGTGACGGCCCCACCGCCCAGGGAGACGACCCCGTCGTGGTCGGCCAGTGCCGCGCGCACCACGTCCTGTTCGACGCGACGGAACTCCTGCTCGCCGTCGGTGGCGAAGATGTCGGCGATGCTGCGGCCGGTGCGCTGCTCGATCGCCGCGTCGGTGTCCAGCAGGTCCACGCCGAGCGCCTTGGCGAGCCGCCGCCCGATGGTGGACTTGCCGGAGCCGGGCAGCCCCACAAGCACCGCTTTGGGTGTCATCACGCGGTACCCCGGGCCGCCGGCGCGTCCCGCTCGGCGACGGCACGCCGGTAGGAGTCGATGTTGCGGCATGTCTCGGTCAGCGAGTCGCCGCCGAACTTCAGCAGCGCCGCGCGGGCCAGCACCAGCGCCACCATGGTCTCGGCCACCACCCCGGCGGCCGGCACCGCGCAGACGTCCGAACGCTGGTGGATGGCGACGGCCGCGTCGCCGGTGGCCATGTCGACCGTCGCCAGCGCGCGCGGCACCGTGGAGATGGGTTTCATCGCGGCGCGCACTCGCAGCGGCTGGCCGTTGGTCATGCCGCCCTCGAGCCCGCCGGCCCGGTTGGTCGACCGGACCACGCCGTCGGGCCCGGGATACATCTCGTCGTGGGCGCGGCTGCCCCGGCGCCGCGCGGTCGCAAAGCCGTCGCCGATCTCGACGCCCTTGATCGCCTGGATGCCCATGACGGCGGCGGCCAGCTGGCCGTCGAGCCGATTGTCGCCGCTGGTGAACGACCCCAGCCCGATCGGCAGGCCCAGCGCCACGACCTCGACCACACCGCCGAGGGTGTCGCCGTCCTTCTTGGCCGCCTCGATCTCGGCGATCATCGACTCCTCGGCGGCCTTGTCGTAGGCGCGGACCGGGCTGGCGTCGATCGCGGGCAGGTCTTCGGCGCGCGGCGGCGGGCCGTCGTAGGGCTGCGACGGCCCGATCGCGATGACGTGGGAGAGCACCTCGACGCCCATCGCCTGGCGCAGGAACGACCGCGCGATCGTCCCGGCCGCGACACGGGCGGCGGTCTCCCGCGCGCTGGCCCGCTCCAGCACGGGCCGGGCGTCGTCGAATCCGTACTTGAGCATGCCCGCGTAGTCGGCGTGGCCGGGCCGGGGCCGGGTGAGCGGCGCGTTGCGCGCCGAGTTCTCCAGGTCCTCGGCTCGCTCCGCGTCCACCGGGTCGGCCGCCATCACGGTCTCCCATTTCGGCCATTCGGTGTTGCCGATCTCCACGGCGATCGGCCCGCCCAGGGTGATGCCGTGGCGCACCCCGGACAGCACCGTCACCGCGTCGCGCTCGAAGGCCATGCGGGCGCCACGGCCGTAGCCCAGGCGGCGGCGGGCGAGTTGATCGGCGATCTCGGTGGAGGTGACCTGCACGCCGGCGACCATGCCTTCGAGCACGGCCACCAGCGCACGACCGTGTGACTCCCCGGCGGTGATCCAGCGCAACACCCGGCCATTGTCCCACGTGCACCAGGCAGCGACGAAAGCGCGCCGAGCGTGAAGCTGCGGCGAAAACCCCGCCGAAAAATCGCAACCGCTTCACGCTCGGCGATGGCGCCGGGCTACCAGAGCGCCAAAGCAACCGCCGCCGCGGTGGCCAGGCACATCGACGGGCCGTGCGGCACGCTGCGCGCACCGCGCGCCTTTGTTGCGACCACGCCACACAGCGCGGTCAGAGCGGGCGCGCCCAGCGCGGCCAACAACCACACCGCGACGCCGAAACACCCGGCCAGCCCTCCCAGGCCCAACGCGAGCTTGACATCCCCGGCCCCCATACCCGAGGGGGCCGACACGTGCACCAGCAGATAGATCCCGCCCAGCGCCGCCGCGCCCGCCAGGGCGGGCAACCAGCGCCCGGCCACCGCCGCGACCGCCAGGACCGCTAGTGCCCCGGGCAGCGTCAGCGGGTTGGGCAACCGGCGCTCCCGCACGTCGTACCAGCTCAGCGCGGCCATCCACAGCAGCACCGCCGCGATGAGCATGCCGGCCACGCTAACCCAGCGCGGCGGCCATGGCTTCCCGCGGAGCAGGCAGCCCTGTGAATTGTTCGACCTGGGCGAAGGCCTGGTGCAGCAGCATCTGCACACCGCTGATCACCCGGCCGCCCGCAGCGGCGACCGCGGCGGCCAACGGTGTGGGCCACGGGTCGTAGACGGCGTCCAGAAGCACCGGGATCCCGGCGAAGGCACCGGCGTAGCGCGACGCCGCATCCGCCGGGATGGTGCTGACCAGCACCTCGGCGGCCGCCACCCGGTCGGCCAGTTCAGCGCCGTCCAGGCCGCAGAACCGCGTCGCGACGCCGGCACGCTCACCCAGGTCCACCAGCCGGGCCGCCTTGGCGGCGTCGCGCGCCACGACGGTGACATCGGTGACGCCGAGCAGTGCCAGTCCCACGACGGCCGCCGGAGCGGTGCCGCCGGACCCGCACACCAGCGCCGGGCCCGCGGCGGCCCCCAGCGCCCCCGCCACACCGTCGATGTCGGTGTTGTCGGCGCGCCAGCCCGCCGGGGCGCGCACCAGGGTGTTGGCCGACCCGACCAGGGCCGCGCGTTCGGTGTGCTCGTCGGCGAACCGCAGCGCAGCGAACTTGCCTGGCATGGTCACCGACACGCCGACCCACTCGGGTCCGAAGCCGCCGACCATGCCCGCCAGCTCCTCGGCGTCACACTCGATGCGCTCGTAGGTCCAGCCGTCCAGGCCCAGCGCGCGGTAGGCGGCCAGGTGCAGCTGCGGGGACTTCGAATGGGCGATCGGCTTGCCCAGCACCCCGGCTTTACTGGGCACTTTCCTAGGAGCGCGCGCTGTCGAGGACACCGTTGCGCTTAGCCAGCTCGATGTTGGCCAGATGCTGTTGATAGTCGCGGGTGAACAGGGTCGTCCCCTGGGCGTCGATGGTGACAAAGTACAACCAGTCCCCCGGCGCGGGGTGCTCGGCGGCCCACAGCGCGTCGGCGCCGGGCGAACAGATCGCCGTGGCGGGCAGCCCGGAGGACATGTAGGTGTTCCACGGGGTCCGCTGGGCACGGTCGGCGTCGCTGGTGGCCACCTCGCGGCGGTCCAGCGGATAGTTCACGGTGGAGTCGAACTCGAGCGTGCGATGCTCGTGCAGGCGGTTGTAGATCACCTGGGCCACCTTCGGGAAATCCTGCGTATTGCTTTCCTGCTGCACCAATGAGGCCACCACCAGGATGTCGTACGGCGACAGCTGCAGGGACGCGGCGGTGTCGATCAGTCCGGACTTCATGTACTCCACCGCTCCGGCACTGATCAGGCTCGCCAGGACGTTCGCCGGCGAGGCCGCGGGGTCGACGTTGAAGGTCCCCGGCGCGATGAGGCCCTCGATGCGGCGATGGTCGTGACCCAGCTCGGTCACCGGTTCCATGGCCCACGGCGGCACCGCGAGCACTGCCGGCGAGCTGTCGGCCGCCGCCGCCCGCAGCTCGCCCGCCGCGACGCAGCGCCGGTTGCCGTTGAGGTCGACACAGGTGGCCCGCGAGATCAGGCTGAAGATTCCGGGCGTCATCTTGTTGGTCTTCATGTCGGTGGTGTCGTCGAGCTGACGGCCCTCCGGGATGACCAGCCGGCCCACCCGGTTCTTCGGGTCGGTCAGCCGCGCGACAGCGTCGGCCGACGAGATCTCGGTGCGCAGCTGGTAGTAGCCCGGCTGGATCGCGTTGATCGCGGCGTTGCCGTGCGCAGCGTTGACGAAGGCCCGGACCGTCTTGACGACGTGCTGGTTCTGCAGCGTCTCCCCGACCATGGTGGTCGAGTCGCCGGCCTCGACGTGGATGACGATGTCACGCTTTCCGTCCCCGGTGTAGTCGTCCCCGGAGCCGAACATGGTGTGCCGGAGTTTGGTGCCGGCGAACACGGCCGCCATCACGACCAGCACGATTGCGGCCAGCGCGAACCTGCCCACCGTGCGGCGCCGGCGCCGGCCGCGTTCGGCGCGCAGGCGGGACGATCGGCTCATCCGGTGCCGAGGGGGCCCGATCGTCTCCGGCTCGGCGCGTTTGCTGTCAACCATCGGCGCCCTTTTCGGCCGCGGCGGCCTGCCCGGTGCGGGCGGCGCGGCGCTGGTCGAGCCAGCTTTGCAGGATCGCGACGGCGGCCGCCTGGTCGATCACCGCTCGCTGCTCGCGGGCGCGCACCCCGGCCGCGCGCAGCGAGCGCTGGGCGCTGACCGTGGTCAGGCGTTCGTCGGCGAGGCGCACCGGCGTGGGGGCGATCCGGCCGGCCAGCGTGTCGGCCAGTTCGATCGCGTCCAGCGCGGCCGGGCCGGTGCGGTCGGCCAGCGTCCGCGGCAATCCGACGATCACCTCCACCGCCCCGATTTCGGCAACGAGCCGGGCCAGCCGGCGCAGGTGCCTGCCCGAGCGGTCCCGGCGCACCGTCTCCACCGGAGTGGCCAGGATGCCGTCGGGGTCGCTGGCGGCCACACCGATGCGCACGCTACCCACGTCGACGCCGAGACTTGGGCCCCGGCCCGGATCCTGGTCGGGATCCCCGGGCCGGTCTGGCAGGCGATGCTGGGTGGGGGCCACTCAGCCGACCCGCGCGATCGCGACCACCTCCGCGCGCACCGCGTCCAGCGCCGCGTCGATCCCGTCCGGATTCCTGCCCGAACCCTGCGCCAGGTCCGGCTTGCCGCCGCCGCGGCCGTCGACCGCCGCGGCGAGCCGCTTCACCAGGTCGTCGGCGCGGACCCCCAGGTCGCGGGCGGCGGGATTGGCGGCGACCGCGTACGGCACCGTCCCGCCGTCACCCTCGGCGATGAGCGCCACGACCGCCGGATCGCTGCCCAGCTTGCCGCGGATGTCGCCGGCCAGCGAGCGCAGGTCGACCGCCGTCGTACCGGCCGACATCCGTTGCGCCACCAACCGCACGTCACCGATCCGCTCCGCACCGGCCGCGGCGTTGGCCCCGGCAGCACGCGTGCCCGCCAGCCGGACCCGTTCGAGTTCCTTCTCGGCGGCTTTGAGCCGGTCCACCAGGGCGCCCACCCGGGCGGGCACCTCGTCGGACGGTACCTTCAGCGACGACGCCAACCCGGCCATCAGTGCCCGCTCCTTGGCCAGATGACGGAACGACTCCAGACCGACGTAGGCCTCCACCCGGCGCACCCCGGACCCGACCGAGGACTCGCCCAGGATGGTCACCGGCCCGATCTGTGCCGAGTTGTGCACGTGGGTTCCACCGCACAGCTCCAGCGAGAACGGTCCACCGATCTCGACGACCCGCACCTCGTCGGGATAGCTCTCGCCGAACAGCGCCAGTGCGCCCATCGCCTTCGCCTTCTCGATCGGCTCGGTGAACGTGTGCACGGCAAAGTCGGCCTGCACCGCCTCGTTGGTCACCTCTTCGATCTGGGTGCGTTGCTCGTCGGTCAGCGGACCCTGCCAGTTGAAGTCGAACCGCAGATAACCCGGGCGGTTCAGCGAACCGGCCTGGACGGCGTCGGGGCCCAGCACTTGTCGCAGGGCGGCGTGCACCATGTGGGTGCCCGAATGGCCCTGGGTGGCACCCCGGCGCCAGCCCGGGTCCACCGCTGCGACGACGGTGTCACCCTCGACAAATTCCCCGGACTCCACGTTGACCCGATGCACCCAAAGGGTTTTCGCGATCTTCTGGACGTCGGTGACCGCAGCCCGGGCGCTCTGGCCGGCCCCGGTGCCGCTGATCGTGCCCTCGTCGGCGATCTGCCCGCCGGACTCCGCGTAGAGCGGGGTGCGGTCCAAGACGAGTTCGACCTGATGCGCACCGCCGCCGTCGCCCGGGCCGTGTGCGACCACGGGCACCCGCCTGCCGTCGACGAAGATGCCCAGAATCCTTGCCTGCGAGGTCAGCTCGGTGAAGCCGGTGAACTCGGTGGGCCCGGCGTCGACCAATTCCCGGTAGGCGGTCAGGTCGGCGTGGGCGTGTTTGCGCGCGGCGGCGTCGGCCTTGGCGCGGCGGCGCTGCTGGGCCATCAGTTCGCGGAAGCCGATCTCGTCCACCTGCAGGCCGGCCTCGGCGGCCATCTCCAGGGTCAGCTCGATCGGGAAGCCGTAGGTGTCGTGCAGGGTGAAGGCGTCAGAACCGGACACCATTTCGGCGCCCTTCGCCCTGGTGACTCCTACCAACTCGTCGAACAGCCGGGAGCCTGACGTCAGGGTGCGGTGGAACGCGGTCTCCTCGGCGACGGCGATACGTTTGATCCGGTCGAAATCGGCGACCAGTTCCGGGTAGGAGGGGCCCATCGCGTCGCGCACGGTGGTCATCAGGTCGCCGACGATCGGGCCGGCGATGTCGAGCAGCCTGGCCGAGCGGATCACCCGGCGCAGCAGCCTGCGCAACACGTAGCCGCGCCCGTCGTTACCGGGGGTCACCCCGTCGCCGATCAGGATCGCCGCCGTGCGGCTGTGGTCGGCGATCACCCGGTAGCGCACGTCATCTTCGGGTGTGCCGTGGTTTCCATACGGGCGCGCGGCCACGGTGGCCACCTTGTCTATGACCGGCCGCAGCAGGTCGGTCTCGTAAACGTTGTGCACGCCCTGCAGGATGAACGCGACCCGCTCGACGCCCATGCCGGTGTCGATGTTCTTGCGGGGCAACGGACCGAGAATCTCGAAGTCGGTCTTGCCGGTTCCCTCGCCGCGCTCGTTCTGCATGAACACGAGGTTCCAGATCTCGATGTAGCGATCCTCATTGGCGATCGGGCCGCCGCCCACGCCGAACTCCGGGCCGCGGTCGTAGTAGATCTCCGACGACGGCCCACACGGCCCGGGGATGCCCATCGACCAGTAGTTGTCCTCCATACCGCGGCGCTGGATGCGCTCGACCGGCAGCCCGGCGATCTCCTGCCACAGCCGCACGGCCTCGTCGTCATCGAAAAAGACTGTGGTCCAGATTTTTTCGGGGTCCAAACCGTAACCGCCGGCGTCCACGCCGCCGGTCAAAAGGCCCCATGCCAGTTCGATGGCCTCGCGCTTGAAGTAGTCACCGAACGAGAAGTTGCCGGCCATCTGGAAGAACGTGTTGTGCCGGGTGGTGATCCCGACCTCGTCGATATCGGGTGTGCGGATGCACTTCTGGATGCTGGTGGCCTTCGAGTAAGGCGGCGTGCGCTGCCCCAGGAAGAACGGCACGAACTGGACCATGCCGGCGTTGACGAACAGCAGGTTGGGGTCCGCGAGGATCACCGACGCGCTCGGCACCTCGGTGTGACCCGCCTTCACGAAATGATCGAGGAACCTCTTCCTGATCTCGTGTGTCTGCACTCTTTTCCGCTCTTCCTGTTTTCCTCGAATTGCCGCGGCCCGGACGGGCTGGGCGTGCGGCGGACCGTCACGTCAGTTTTCCAGCTTATTCGCCGAGTTTTGGGAGACTGTCTAACGACTGGCCGGACCGCCCAACAGTACCCCGTCCGCCGCTTCCCGCTAACCCGCCAGAAAGCTCAGCTGCACCGACCGCCGCGGGTTGTCGCGGTTGAGGTCGACCAGCACGATGCTCTGCCAGGTGCCCAACCGCAGCTCGCCGGCGGCGACCGGCACCGTCACCGACGGAGCCACGATCGCAGGCAGCACGTGATCGGCGCCGTGGCCCGGGGAACCGTGCGAATGCCGATAACGGTCGTCGCGCGGCACCAACCGCTCCAGCGTTTCGACCAGGTCTTCGTCGGAGCCCGCACCGGTCTCGATGATCGCGACCCCGGCCGTCGCATGGGGGACGAACACGTTGCACAAGCCGTCGCCGCAGCGCACGCAGAACCTGCGGACGGCATCGGTCAGATCGACGGTGCGGCGCCGGGAGGTGTCCACGTCCAGGACATCGGTATGCACCCGGTCCAGCCTACGGCCGAGCCACCGGACGCAGCCAATTCCCTGTGACCGTTGCCACACCCTGGCTTGCGCGAGGAAAATCACTGACGGGACCGGTGGCGCCGCCGGGGTGCTGCCCCGACACGAGAGGGGTCGGCCATGTACGCACGCTCTACCACCATCCAAGCGAAACCCCTGTCCATCGAGATCGGAATCGCGCATGTCCGCGATGTCGTCATGCCCGCCTGCGCGGAGATCGACGGCTTTGTCGGCCTGTCACTGCTGGTGGACCGGCAGTCCGGCAGATGCATCACCACCAGCTCCTGGGAAAGCGTGCATGCCATGCGCGCCGGCGCCGAGCGGGTCGCGCCCATCCGCGAGCGTGCCGCGCTGATGTGGTCCGCGATTCCAGGCAGCGCCAAGATCGAGGAATGGGAGATCGCCTCGCTGCACCGCCACCACCGGTCCCGCGACGGGGCCTGCGTGCGGTCCACCTGGCTCAAGGTGGTACCGGACCAGCTCGGCCGGTCCCTGGACTTCTACCGCACGTCGCTGCTCCCGGAGATGGAGGGGCTCGACGAGTTCTGCAGCGCCAGCCTGCTGGTCGACCACCCCACCTGCCGGCGGGCCGTGTCGTCTTCGACGTTCGACAGCATGGACGCGATGGCACGCAACCGCGACCAGGCGACCGAGCTGCGCAGCAGAGGGGTGCGCGACCTGGGCGCCGAGGTCGTCGATGTGGCCGAGTTCGAGCTGGCGCTCGCCCACCTGAGGGTGCCCGAGCTGGTCTGAGCCGGCTTTACCGGGTGCCGAACGTCACGCCAGAGTGACGGCGGGTGCCGAACGTCACGCCAGAGTGATGGCGGGTGCCGAACGTCACGCCAGAGTGACGGCGGGTGCCGAACGTCACGCCAGAGTGACGGCGGGTGCCGAACGTCACGCCAGAGTGACGTTCGGCGGGGCGCTTCAGGGCAGCGCGTCGCCGGGAAACCCGCGGCCGGGGTGCCCCCGCCCGGCTGCGGCCTCGATCCCTGCGGACGGTTCAGCCCCGCCGGCGGCGGATGATCGCGCGCAGCCGCTCCAGCCGTCCCGCCATGTCGCGCTCACCCCCGCGGCCGGTGGGCCGATAGTAGTCCACACCCACCAGATCGTCGGGCGGATATTGTTGCGCCACAACACCGTCCGAGGAGTCGTGTGAGTATCTGTAGCCCTGCGCGTTGCCCAGGGCGGTCGCTCCGGCGTAGTGGCCGTCGCGTAGGTGCGCCGGGACGGGGCCGGCTTTGCCGGCCCGGACGTCGTCCATCGCCGCCGCCAGCGCGGTAGTGACCGCGTTCGACTTGGGCGCGGTGGCCAGGTGCACGGTGGCGTGCGCCAGCGTCAGCTGGGCTTCGGGCAGGCCGATCAGCTGCACGGTCTGCGCGGCGGCCACCGCGGTGTGCAGCGCGGCCGGGTCGGCCATGCCGACATCCTCGCTGGCCAGGATCATCAGTCGGCGGGCAATGAAGCGCGGATCCTCCCCGGCGACGAGCATGCGGGCCAGGTAGTGCAACGCGGCGTCGACGTCGGAGCCGCGCACCGACTTGATGAACGCGCTGACGACGTCGTAGTGCTGGTCGCCGTCGCGGTCGTAGCGCACCGCAGCCCTGTCCAGAGATTGCTCGATCGTCTCCACCGTGACCTCGTCGCCGGCCGCCGCGGCCCCTTCGGCAGCCACCTCGAGCGCGGTCAGGGCGCGACGGGCGTCGCCGGCCGCCAGTCGCACCAGCAGGTCGACGGCATCGGGGTGCACCCGGACCCGCCCGCCCAGCCCGCGGGGATCGTCGATGGCGCGCTGCACCACCGCGCGGATGTCATCGGAGCCCAGCGGTCGCAGCTGCAGGATCAGCGACCGGGACAACAAGGGCGCCACCACCGAGAAGGACGGATTCTCGGTGGTCGCCGCCACGAGCAGCACCACCCGGTTCTCCACGGCCGACAGCAGGGCGTCCTGCTGGGTCTTGGAGAATCGGTGCACCTCGTCGATGAACAGCACCGTCTGCTCGCCGTGCAGCAGCGCCCTGCGCGCCAGGTCGATCACGACCCGGACCTCCTTGACACCGGCCGACAGCGCCGACAACGCCTCGAACCGGCGGCCGGTCGCGCGCGAGATCAGCGCCGCCAGCGTGGTCTTGCCGCTGCCGGGCGGACCGTAGAGGACCGCCGACGCCACGCCCGAGCCCTCCACGAGGCGGCGCAGCGGTGATCCCGGCGCCAGCAGATGGCCCTGCCCCACCACCTCGTCCAGCGTGGCCGGGCGCATCCGCACCGCCAGCGGCGCGCCTGCCGACACGCCCGGCTCACGGTCGGTCGTCTGGGTATCGCCGGGAAGGTCGAACAGACCGTCGGGCACGGTTTCAGGCATACCACGCCTGCGAACCGGGCGCGCCGAGCCAGACCCGGTGCCGCCAATCCGCGCGCCCCGGCCACATCTTTGCTAAGTTCCCGGATGCCAAGGTCCGTGTGGCGTGCCCGTAGAGCGATCCCGACAGCGAGGACGGAAATGAGCCAGCCTCCAGAGCATCCAGGCAATCCGGAGTTTCAAGGCAATCCGGAGCAGGCGGGCGGCCCGGCCGGCCCCCCACCCGGCTACGGCCCCCCACCCGGCTACGGC
>NZ_JBYCLC010000388.1:0-7837 GCF_057473685.1 Mycobacterium sp. TH-M116
AAGCAGCGTCAACGCTCGCTGCGCCAGCCCGCGATGCCGACCGCGATCATCCGCAGCTGTTTGACGGCGACCCGTCGGATGTCTTCGAGCGCTTCGCTGCTCTGGGCGTCTTCGATCGCCTCGGCGATGGCAATCATGGCATTGACGAACAACGTTGCCAACACGTTGAGGTCCTCGGTGCTCCAGTCGTGCAGTCCCGGGAAACGCGCCAGGTCGGTCGCCAATTCGGAGGTGATCAAACGGATCTCGGTCCGGATGGCGTAACGCATCACGCTCAGCCCACTGTTTCGCTCGCGGCCTATCAGGCGCCAGTGTTCGCGCCGTTCGGCGACGCTGGCGATCAGGATCTCCGCTGATGATTCGATCACCCGGTTGGGGTCGAGCTTGCCGGCGCGCGCGGCGCGCAGGGTGTCGCGCAGCGAGCGGAACGACTCGTCGATCAGCACCAGCCCGAGTGCCTCCATCGATTCGAAGTGACGGTAGAAGGCGGTCGGAACGATCCCGGCCTCCCGGGTGACTTCGCGCAGGCTGAGGCTGGAAAAGTTGCGGTCCTGCTGCAACGTCAGCGCCGCGTCGATGATGGCGCGCCTGGTGGCCTCCTTGCGCTCCTCGCGCGAGCGGCTGTCGCGGGTGCGCTCGCATCCAGAACCCCGTGACCGTGACCCGGGTGTACGGCTGTTCACTGTGTGAACCCTAACACAGCGAGGAGTCCAACTCTTGACGTGCTGCCCTTGTCGGCAACATCGTGTACATATGTTCACTCAAAGCACGCACACCTCCGGTGGAACCCTCGCCCGGGCCTTCCGGACGCGGGTTCTGGGTTCCGACCTTCTGGATCTGCTCACAGGTCCGCACGGCGTCGACCGGTACACCGAGCTGGTGGCGCCGACCTGGACGCGGGGAGAAGCCCGCGCCAGGGTCGTCGACGCGCGCCGGACGACCCCGCGCAGCGTCACCCTCACGCTCGCCCCGAACGCGACCTTCACCACCGCCCACGCCGTCAAGGCCGGTCAGTACGTCAACCTCACCGTCGAGATCGATGGCCGCCGGCACACCCGCTGCTATTCACCGGCCAACGCCGAAGGCGCGGCCAACCTCGAGTTGACGGTCGGTCGTCACGACGGCGGGCTGGTGTCGGACTATCTCTACCACCGCGCCCGCCGCGGCATGGTCGTCGGCGTGACCGGGGTCGGCGGCGACTTCGTCCTGCCGGAGCGGCGGCCGCGGCGAATCCTGTTCGTCTCCGGCGGCAGCGGCATCACGCCGGTCATGGCGATGCTGCGCACCCTGGTCGCCGAGGGGCACCCGGGCACGCCCGGCGCCGAGGTCGCGTTCGTCCACTACGCGCGCACCCCCGCGGAGGCGTGCTATCGCGACGAGCTGGCCGCGCTGTCCGGCGTCCGGGTGCTGCACGGCTACACCCGGTCCGGCGGGGGCGAGCTCACCGGCCGCTGCGGGCAGAAACACCTCGCCGCCGCCATGACGGCACCGGATGCGGTGTTCGTCTGCGGCCCGGCCGCACTGGTCGAGGCGGTTCGTGAGCACTGCGGCGACAACGTCTACTCCGAGAGCTTCGTGCCGCCGGCACTTGGGGCGCCGGCATTCGGGGCGCCGTTGGGCGGGCGAATCACATTCTCCGACAGCGCCGTCGGCGTTGTCGACGACGGCCGTACGTTGCTCGAGCAGGCCGAGTCGGCCGGTCTGGCGCCGGCCAGCGGATGCCGGATGGGCATCTGCCACACCTGCACGCGGCGCAAGACCGCCGGCACCGTGCGCAACCTGATGACCGGCGCGGTCTCGACCGTCCCCGACGACGACGTGCAGATCTGCGTCTCCGTCCCGGTCGGCGACGTCGACATCGCGCTCTAGCAACCCCACACACGACCCCACGGGAGAAATGTCATGTCACAGAACACGATCACGCTGACTCCGGAGCAGGCCGAGGCCTTCGGCCGCGAACTCGACGCCATCCGGGACCGCGTCATGGCCGACCTCGGACAAGAGGACGCCGACTACATCCGCCGCGTCATCAAGGTCCAGCGCGTGCTGGAGGTCGGCGGCCGCGCGTTGCTGTTCCTGCCCCCGGCCTGGCCGGTGGGCACGACGATGCTGGGCTTGTCGAAGATCCTCGACAATATGGAGATCGGCCACAACGTCATGCACGGCCAGTACGACTGGATGCGCGACCCGGCGATCTCCGGCCGCTCCTTCGAGTGGGACACCGCCTGCCCCGCCGACCAGTGGCGGCACTCGCACAACTACATGCATCACACCTACACCAACATCGTGGGCATGGACCGCGACATCGGCTACGGGATCCTGCGGATGAGCGAGGACCAGCCGTGGGAGCCCTACTTCCTGGGCAACCCGCTCTACGCGTTCCTGCTGATGGTGCTCTTCCAGTACGGCGTCGCGCTGCACGAACTGGAAAGCGAGCGCATCCGCGCCGGCGAGATCCGTCTTGCCGACAAGCGCGAGGTCCTGCGCGAGATCTGGCGCAAGACCCGCCGCCAGACACTCAAGGACTACGTCGCCTTCCCGCTGCTGGCCGGGCCGTTCGCGCCGTTCGTGTTCGCGGGCAACCTCTCGGCGAACCTGATGCGCAACGTCTGGTCGTACATGATCATCTTCTGCGGCCACTTCCCCGACGGCACGCAGGAATTCACCGTCGAGGAGACCAAGGACGAGTCCCGCGGCATGTGGTATCTCCGCCAGGTCCTCGGCTCGGCGAACCTGACCGGCGGCACGCTCTTCCACCTGCTGTCGGGCAACCTGTCGCACCAGATCGAGCACCACCTGTTCCCGGACATGCCGGCGCGCCGCTACCCCCAGATCGCGCCGGAGGTGCAGGAGATCTGCCGGCGCTACGGCATCCCCTACAACCGCGGCCCGCTGCTGCGCCAGTTCGGGACCGTTGTGCGCAAGATCGTCAAGCTCACCGTGCCGGACTCGGTGCTGGGGAACGACCGGGCCGGCACGCCGGCCGAGCGGGTCCCGGTCGCGGCGTGACCGGCCGTCGAGCCTGCACTCGCCGCGTGCCCGGTAACGGATAGCCCTGGGCGCGGTCTCGATTCGGCCCGGGGGCCCCATTGGGCTGCTGACGGGGGACAATGGTCGGCATGGAATGGACCGGCGCGCGGTACGCGGACCGACCGACGGTGGAAGCGTCGACGTGGATCGACGCCACCCCGGCCCGCGTCTGGAGCCTGGTCTGCGACATCAGTCTGATGCCGACACTGAGCGACGAGCTGCAGTCGGTGGAGTGGGCCGAGGGCGCCGACGGCCCGCGCGTCGGTGCCCGCTTCGCCGGCCACAACGAACACCAGGTATTCGGGCGCTGGACCAGCACGTCGGCGATCGTGTCCTGCGACGAGCCGCACGAATTCGCCTGGGCGGTCGGCGAACCCGATGCTCCGGCGGCCACCTGGCGATTCCGGCTGACCCCGCGCGACGGCGGGACCTTGCTGCACTACTGGGCGCAGCTGGGGCCCGGGCGCTCGGGTCTGTCGCTCGCGATCGAGTCGATGCCCGACAAGGAGCAGAAGATCGTCTTCGTGCGGCTGCGGGAGTTCGAGGCTTCGATCAACAAGACGCTGTCGGCGATCAAGAGGCTGGCCGAGCACGGGGTGCGGTGACGTGATGCGGACCGCGACGACGGTCGAGCTGTCCGGTGCCGCCGATGAGGTCGCCGACGTCGTCGCGTTCGCCGTCGAGGCGGAGAAGCTGGGTGTGGACGTGTGCTGGGTCGCCGAGGCGTGGGGCGCTGACGCGGTGTCGGCGCTGGGCTACCTGGCCGCCCGCACCGACCGCATGGTGCTGGGCTCCGGTGTGCTGCAGGCCGGGACCCGCTCGCCGGTTCTTCTCGCCCAGACTGCGATCACGCTGTCGAACCTGTCGGGCGGGCGGTTCCTGCTCGGGCTGGGCGCGTCCGGCCCGCAGGTGATCGAGGGCCTGCACGGTGTCGCGTTCGGCCGGCCGCTGGCCCGCATCGCCGAGACCGTCGACGTCGTGCGGCAGGTCTTCGCGGGCGGCAAGATCGCGTACGCCGGCAACGAGTTTCAGATCCCGCGCCCCGGCGGTGAGGCGGTGCCGATGCGGTTGTCGACGCGGGCCGAACACGCCATCGGGATCTACCTGGCCGCGCTGTCACCGGCGATGCTGCGGTTGACGGGCCGGGTCGCCGACGGCTGGCTGGGCACCAGCTTCGTCCCGGAGGGCGCGTCGGGCGCCTACTTCGCCCACCTCGACGCGGGCCTGGCCGCCGCCGGACGCACCCGCGCCGACCTCGACGTCTGCCAGGGCGCCGAGGTCGCCTTCGCCGCGGACGAGGACGAACTGCGCAGCATGATCGCCGGCCGCAAGAGGGAACTGGCGTTCAGCCTCGGCGGCATGGGGTCGGCGAGCACGAACTTCTACAACCGGGCCTACAGCCGGCAGGGCTGGGCCGAGGTGGCCGCGGCGGTGCGGGAGCGCTGGCAGCGCGGCGACCGCGACGGGGCGACCGGCCTGGTCACCGACACGATGGTGCTGGGCACCACGCTGATCGGGACCGAGGAGATGGTGCGCGCGCGGCTGGCGGTCTGGCGCGACGCCGGTGTCGACACCGTGCGGCTGTATCCCGCCGGGGACACGCTGGAGGCCAGGCTGAGCACACTGGGCCGGGCCGTCGAGCTGGTCCAGGCGGCTTAATACACGGCCGTCGGCGCGTCGGCGGCGTTGACGAGGCTCACCTGCGGCCGCGCCGGCACCCCGTCGGCGAGGAACCAACGGAAGGCGAGGTTGCCGCGCGGATAGCCGAGCGTGGTCAGCGAATTCGGGTGTGCGGTCGTGGTGCGGGACAACACGGCCGTCACCGATCCGTCGGAATTGGGCACGGCGCTGTGGCCGTTGACCGAGCAGCGGGCATCGGGTCCCTCGCCGGCCCCGTAGGTGGCCATGAACTGGTTCCACACCACCAGGTTCCAGAACCGGCACGACGGCGGCCGGTGGGTGATGACCAGCGCCTCGTCGTCGGCGAGCACGAAGCTGCCGTAGGAATAGCAGGCGTCGCGCGCCGACCAGCCGAAGTTGGCGTCCGGAACCTGGTAGGGGTCCGCGAATTCGTTGGCGGCATGGGCGGTCTGGTGCCCGAGGGCGTGTGCCTCATCTTTGCTGACCCGGTCAGCTACCGCCAGCGGGACGATCGCGAACATGGTGCGCAGCCACGCCGCGGCGGCCCGCAGCGACGCGGCCGTCTCGGTGTCGCCGTGCCGGATCGGGTCCGGATCGTCGAGGGCCGCGATGTGCCACTCGACGGGGCGGCCGGACAGCGGGTCGGCCTGGTAGTCGCGGGTCATCAGCACGGCGGCGTCGGGAGTGGGCCCGAGTTCGAAGGAGAAGTTGCCGCCCGCATCGACGTCGAGATCGCTGTCCCGGACGATCGCCACGACGCGGTCCGACCACGCGCCCGGCGACGGTTCGTTGTAGGCGGTCAACGAGAAGTACACGCTGTCGCCCTTGTTGCCGCTGACGCGGTAGCGCCGCGCGGGATCGACCGGGCACAGCGAGTAGTAGGCGTCGGTGTTGTCCCCGCCCCAGCGGCGGTCGCGACGAAACGGGGTGTTGACCGCGACGAACTGTGGGCGCCCGGGCTCGGCGAACAGGTAGGCGTCGAACGCCACGCCCAGCGTGGTGGCCAGCATGCGGTAGCCGTCGGCGACGTGCCGGTCGTCGGTCACCGCCCGGTCGCCCTCCAGGAACGATCGGTCAAGGCCGCCAAGGGTTTCCAACAAATCCTGCCACGCTGCGGTCGACTCGTGCGTCATGCGCCGATTCCCTTCAGGAGTAGCTCGGTGGTGCGGTCGACCCACGCGTCGTCGAGTTCGTCGACGCGGGTGAGCAAACCCATCAGCGTGATGCCGGCGATGGCATCTACCAATGGGGAGGCCAGTTCGGTGGCGGTCACGTCGGGCCGGATCTCGCCGCGGTCCGCGGCCCGCGCCAGCAGCTCGGTGAGGCCGCCGCCGATGACGCCGGCGAATCGCTCAAGCAGTGCCGAGTGCAGGGTCGGGTCCGCGGCCATCTCGCCCACCAGCCCGGGCAAGGCCGCCCTGGCTGCGGGCGCGGTCAGGAAAGTCATTGAGCGAAGGACCATTTCGCGCAGGTCGTGGGGCAGCGACCCGGTGTCCGGCAGCTCGGTGGCGGCACCGGCCGGAAACACCGCCTCGTGCACCAGGTGCGCTTTGCTCGGCCAGCGCCGGTAGATCGCGGGCTTGCTGGTGCGGGCCCGTTCGGCGATGGCGGCCACCGACAGCCCGGGGTAGCCGGTCTCGGCCAGCAGCTCGACCGTCGCGCGCAGCACCGCATCGTCGATGCGCGGGTCGCGGGGGCGCCCAAAATCCACTGCCATTACGGAACTCAACGTAACATAAGTCGCTGTGACCCCCGTCCGCCTCGACGACCTGGCCGTGCCCCGCTTCGGCGACGATGCCCGGCAGCTCCTCGACATGATGTCCTCGATGGCGCCGCTGTGCCCGCTGGACGCCTTGGATGCCGCAGCGCTGCACGCCCAGGCCAGCGCCGACACCGGCCTGCACGACTTCGGCCCCGACGACTACCGCGAGCGCCTCGACGTCTACCTGGCGGCGCTGCGCGACCTCGACGGCCTGCACGAGGCGGGCGTCGTCAACTTCTACGGCCAGCTGCTGCAGCTGCTCAAGAACCGGCTGCTGCTGGCCGACCTGCTGCGCCGGCACCCCGAGATCGACGACATCGACCTGCAGCCGCCGGTGGTGATCGCCGGGCTGCCCCGCACCGGCACCACCCACCTGCACAACGTGCTGGCGGCGGCGCCCACCTTCCGTACCATGCCGTACTGGGAGAGCGTCGAACCGTTCCCCCTGCCGTCCGAAGCCGGTGCGGAGCCGGATCCGCGGCGCGCCCGGATGGATGTCGCCGTGGGGCTGATCAACACCGTGATGCCGCATTTCGCACTCATGCACGAGATGACCACCGACCACGTGCACGAAGAGATCCAGCTGCTGGCCAACGACTTCTCGACGATGTTGTTCGAGACGCTCGCGGAGGTGCCGCGCTGGCGCGAGTACTACCTGACCCACGACCAGACGCCGCACTACCGGTATCTGGCCACCCAACTGCGGGCGATGCAGTTCCTGCGCGGCGGGCGGCGCTGGCTGCTCAAGTCGCCGCAGCACCTCGAGCAGGTGCCGGTGCTGGACCGGGTCTTTCCCGACAGCATCGTGGTGTTCACCCACCGCGACCCGGTTCCGGTGGCGCTGTCGATGATCGCGATGATCACCTATTCCGCGCGGATGCACCGCTCGCCGGTGCCGGTGCAGCGGATCGCGGCCTCGTGGGTCGACCGGCTCGAGCGGTTGCTGACCGCGGTGGTGCGCGATCGCGACACCGTCGGCCCGGAACGTTCCGTCGACGTCCGCTTCGACGACTTCGTGGCCGACGAACTCGGTGTCGCCGAGCGGGTCTACGCCCTGGCCGGCGAGCCGTGCACCCGGGAGGCGCGCACGGCGATCGCCGGCTACCTCGACGGGCACCGACGAGGCCGGCTGGGCACCGTCGAGACGTCCGCGGAGATGTTCGGGCTCGACGAGGACGATCTGCGGGCGCGCTTCGCGCCGTACGTCGAGCGGTTCCTGGCGTAGCCGCTACGGTCGCCAGGCGCCGGCTGCGCACGTTGATGCGCACGTTTATGCGCAACGAAACATAAACCACTGCGCCGGGTCTCGGCGTGTCGTGTGTGTGGTTTATGTGTCGCGAAGGGTGGCGGAGAGCCGCGGCGTCACTCGACGCCGATCGTGACCTCGGTGGACTTGATGAACAC
>NZ_JBYCLC010000389.1:0-5751 GCF_057473685.1 Mycobacterium sp. TH-M116
ACCCGGCATCCCGTGCACGGCGTCGACGTCGACACGGTGCTGCTGGACCAGCCGCGGATGCGCGCGATCACCGGCGCCGGTGAACACCTGACGGTCATTCCGTCGATGGACGACATCAGCCCGGTGGACATCGACGCCCTGGCCGACAACGCGCCGCCGCAATGCCGGTTCCTGTTCGCCGAGACCGCGACGTTCGGACCCGACATCGCGGAGTTCCACAAGACGACGTTCCAGGACCCGCCCGAGGGGGCGCTGATCTCCGAGGGCGCCGCCGCCTACCCCGACAGCGACACCGCCCGGCGGGCGTTCGGAGCCCTGGTGGGCGCCGTCGGCGACTGCGCCGACAGCGCGGCCGGACAGCTGCTCGTCGGCGACTGGCAGGCCAACGCGAGCTCACTGCACCTGCGCCCCGGCGGCTGCGGGCGCGACTACCGGGTCCTGTCGGTGGCCCTGCTGGAGGTCACCTACTGCGGCTTCCCGCAGTCGGTGTCCGACATCGTGATGACCAACATCGCCGCGAACGTGGCGCATTAACGCCGGGCGCCGGTGATGGTGGCGCTGCCGATCACCTCGTCGCCGCGCGCGTCGGGCCGGTACAGTGCCAGCGTCTGGCCGCGCGCCACCCCGCGCAGCGGGGCACGCAACCGCACGACCAGCTCGTCGCCGACCAGTTCCGCGACCGCGCTCACCGCGTCACCGTGCGCACGTACCTGGACCGCGCACTCGATCGCGCGGCACGGCGCGACTCCGGCGGTGAACACCGGCGACCGTCCGACCAACTCGTCGACGTCGAGGTCGCTCACCCCGCCCACCCGGACCGTGGCGGTCCGCGCGTCGATCGCGGTCACGTAGCGCGGGGCGCCGCCCGGCCCCGGCCCGGCGATGCCCAGGCCCTTGCGCTGCCCGACGGTGAAGCCGTGCACCCCGTCGTGGGTCGCCAGCACCGCGCCGTCGGCGTCGACCACGCGGCCGGGCCGCACCCCGATGCGCTCCCCCAGGAAGGTCCGGGTGTCCCCGGACGGGATGAAGCAGATGTCGTGGCTGTCCGGCTTTTCGGCGACCGCCAGGCCACGCCGGGCGGCCTCGGCGCGGATCTGCGGCTTGGGCGTGTCCCCGATCGGGAACACCGCGTGGCGCAGCTGCCCGGCGGTCAGCACCGCCAGCACGTAGGACTGGTCCTTGTCGCGGTCGACGGCGCGGCGCAGCCGCCCCCCGGACAGCCGGGCGTAGTGGCCGGTGGCCACGGCGTCGAAGCCCAGCGCCAGCGCCTTGGCCGACAGCGCCGAGAACTTGATCCGCTGGTTGCAACGCACGCACGGATTGGGCGTCTCGCCTCGCGCGTAGGACGACACGAAGTCGTCGATCACCTCGGCTTCGAACCTTTCGGCGAAATCCCAGACGTAGAAAGGGATTCCGAGGACGTCGGCGACCCGGCGCGCGTCGGAGGCGTCCTCCTTCGAGCAGCAGCCGCGTGACCCGGTGCGCAGCGTGCCGGGCGCCGCTGAGAGCGCCAGATGGACGCCGACCACCTCGTGCCCGGCGTCGACCATGCGGGCGGCGGCCACCGAGGAGTCCACACCGCCGCTCATCGCAGCGAGGACCTTCACCTAGGAGGCCCCCGCGGCGGCCAGGGCGGCCCTGCGGGCGCGGTCCACCGCACCGGGCAGCACCCGCAAGAGCGCGTCGACGTCCGCGTCGACGCTGGTGTGGCCCAAGGAGAACCGCAGCGATCCCCGGGCGCCGGCCGGGTCTGCGCCCATCGCGAGCAGCACGTGCGACGGTTGTGCGACACCGGCCGTGCAGGCCGACCCCGTAGAACACTCGATCCCGTTGGCGTCCAACAGCATCAGCAGCGCATCGCCTTCGCAGCCGCGAAAGGTGAAGTGCGCGTTTCCGGGTAGCCGCAGCGGGTCGCGGGCGCCGTTGAGTGTGACGTCGTCGACGGAAGCCAACACGCCGTCGACCAGTCGGTCCCGCAGGGCACGCAGCCGCACGCCGTTGGCTTCCAGGCCGTCCACCGCGATCCGGAGCGCTGCCGCCATCCCGACGGCACCGGCGACATCGGGTGTACCGGAGCGGATGTCGCGCTCCTGGCCACCGCCGTGCGCCAGCGGCACGCAGGCCACGTCGCGGCGCAGCAGCAACGCACCCACGCCGGCGGGCCCGCCGAACTTGTGCGCGGTCAGGCTGATCGCCGACAGCGCGCCGGCGGAGAAGTCGACGGGCAGCTGGCCGACGGCCTGCACGGCGTCGCTGTGCATCGGGACACCGAATTCCGCGGCGACGGCGGCGAGCTCGGCGACGGGCAACACGGTGCCGACCTCGTTATTGGCCCACATCGCCGTCACCAGCGCAACGTCGTCGTGGGTCTGCAGCACCTCGCGCAGCGCGGCCGCCGCGACCGACCCGTCGGGGGCCGTGGGGAGCCGGGTCACCCGGGCGTCCTCGTGTTCGACGAGCCAGTTCACCGCGTCCAGGACGGCGTGGTGTTCGACCTCGGTGGTCACGATGCGACGGTGGCGCGGGTCGGCGTCGCGCCGGGCCCAGTAGATGCCCTTGACGGCGAGATTGTCGCTCTCGGTGCCGCCCGCGGTGAAGATCACCTCCGAGGGTCGCGCGCCCAGCCGGTCGGCGATGAGCTCGCGGGATTCCTCAATCCGCCGCCGCGCCACCCGCCCGCTGGTGTGCAGCGAGGACGCGTTGCCCACCGCGCCGAGCACGGCCGTCATCGCCTCGACGGCCGCGGGGTGCATCGGGGTGCTGGCAGCGTGATCCAGGTAGACCATGACGCGCCCCACGTTACCTGCCCGCTCAGCGGCCCCACACTGCGCAGCGGGCCGCGGCGTCAGGCCACCAGCACGTGTCCGACACCCTGATGCCGGGACACTCCCAGGGCCACCGCGGACTGGCAGCGGCCGGCCAGGTCGCGCCGGTCGGTGCGCGGCAGCTGCAGGGCTTCGACCTGCACCCGCGCCAGCGTGCGCCGCACGGTGAGCAACCGGCGGATCGAGCGTGGCAGGGTCTCGTCGCCGACGAAGGCCGGCACGGTCGAGACGCTGCCGTCGGGGTGGTGGTAGGTCAGCCGCAGCGGCTGCGCCGGGCGGCCGGCGTCGATGGCGGCCTGGAACATCGCGGGGTAGAAGGACCCGCGGCCGCGGTGCGAACCCCGAGGGCGTCCGCACCAGGTGGTGCCCTCGGGGAAGGCCACCACCGTCTGGCCCGCACGCAGCCGCCCGGCGACGGCGTCGACCACCGCGGGCAGGCGCCTCAGGCTGGACCGGTCGATCGGGATGACCTTCAGGATTCGGGCCACCACTCCCGTCCCGCGCCCGGTGAACATGTCGGCGCGGGCCACGAAAGACCCGGGCAACACCGACCCGATGGCAAAGACGTCCAGCCACGACGTGTGGGAGCTGACCACCAGCACGCCGCGCAGATTGCGGATCGGGTTGCCCGACACAGCGATCCGCACCCCGAAGCAGCGCAGCACCGATCGGCAGTAGAGGCGCTGGATGCGCGTGCGGCCCGGCAGGGGCACCGCCAGCAACGGCAGCCCCGGCGCCAACAGGAACGCCAGCGCGCAGCGCAGCGCCACCCGCAGCGCCACCCGCACGCGGGACTCGTCATCGGTGTTGTCCTGGCAGACACAGCTGGCGTCGCACTTGTTGTGGGGCAGCCAGGCGTGGCCCGCGGCGGGAATCACCGCCGGTCACCGGCCGGGTCGGAGGTCAGCTGGGAGGCCGCCGAGACCGACCGCAGTCTTCGCAGGTACCGGGTGTCGGCGCGCCGCTTGTCCAGCAGGACGCAGAAGTCGCCGACGCCGAACGCCGGATCGTGGGCGGGTTCACCGCAGACCTGGGCGCCCAGCCGCAGGTAGCCACGCAGCAGGGCGGGAACCGACGACCGGGCCGGTGCGGGGATGTCGTCGAGGGCACGGCCGTCGACGACCACCGGCCGGTGCGGGTGCACCCGGTACCGCGATGGTGCGGCATGACGGCTCAGGATGACATCGCGGACGCCGCGCAGAAGGCTGCCCGGCGCCTCATCGCCGGACTCGCCGCCGATCGGCACCGACACACATCCGGTGACGTAGTCGTAGTCGTAGCGATCCAGGTAGGCGAGGATGCCGGCCCACATCAACAGCACCACGGCGCCGTTGCGGTGGCCGTCGCGCACCACGGCGCGGCCCATCTCCACCAGTGACGCCCGCAGCGGGTCGAAGGCGCGCAGGTCGAACTCCGTCTCGGTGTAGAGCCCGCCGGCCGCGATCGCGCCCGCCGGCGCCAGCATCCGGTAGCAACCCACCAGTTCGTCGCTGTCGTCGTCGCGAACCAGCAGGTGGTCGCAGAACTCGTCGAACCGGTCGACGTCGCGCCGTTGGTAACCACCGGCCGGCAGGGCGAAGCCGGGGGTGCTGCTGAACACGTCGTAGCGGAGCCGCTGGGCCGCCTCGATCATGCCGGGGTCGGTGGACAGCAGCAGGGAGTAGCGCGGGCTGGCCGGCGCGCTCGCCGCGACGCCGTCCGGTGTGTCGCTGGGTATGAGGACCGAAGCAATGCTCATGGGATGACCGTGTCGTACCTGTTCGGCGAATCGGCATCGGCGCGCTGACGTGTCGGTGCACGTCAGATGACGAAATGCACGCAGGCGGGGCGATCGGCACCACGGCACGGGCACACTGACGCCAACCGGGGGTGGCGGCGCGGGCAGACGCGAAAGCCCCCGACACGCCGGGCGTGCGGGGGCTTTCGCGTCTGGTGGAAGGGGAAATTCAGTCCTTGCGGGCCTTGACCGCCTCCGTCAGCTGGGGCGCCACCTTGAACAGGTCGCCGATGATCCCGTAGTCGGCGATCTCGAAGATGGGCGCCTCTTCGTCCTTGTTGACGGCGATGATGGTCTTCGACGTCTGCATGCCGGCACGGTGCTGGATCGCCCCGGAGATGCCCAGCGCGATGTAGAGCTGCGGGGACACCGTCTTGCCGGTCTGGCCGACCTGGAACTGGCCCGGGTAGTAGCCGGAGTCCACCGCGGCGCGCGACGCCCCGACGGCCGCACCCAGCGCGTCGGCGAGGTCTTCGACCACGCTGAAGTTCTCGGCGCTGCCGACACCACGACCCCCGGAGACCACGATGGTGGCCTCGGTCAGCTCCGGGCGGTCACCGGCGACCGCGGGCTCGCGGGTGGTGATCTTGGTGGCGTTGTCGGCGGCGGCGGGCACCTCCACGCTGACCTGCTCGCCCGCCCCGGCCTGAGGCTGCGCCTCGATCGCGCCGGCGCGCACCGTGATCACCGGGGTGTCGCCGTTGGCTTGCGCCTCGACGGTGAACGCGCCGCCGAAGATGGAGTGGACGGCCTTGTTGCCCTCCATGACTTCGACCACATCGACCAGCAGACCCGACCCGATCCGGGCGGCGAGGCGGCCCGCGATCTCCTTGCCGTCCGCGTTGGCGCACAGCAGCACCGCGGCCGGGGTGGCCGATTCGGCCAGCGACGCCAGCACATCGACGTACGGGGTGATCAGGTAGTTGTCGGCGTCGTCGGACTCGGCGACGTAGACCTTGGCGGCGCCGGCCTCCTTGAGCCCGTCGACGAGCAGATCGGCCGTCCCCGGCTTGCCGATGACGACAGCGGCCGGCTCGCCCAGAGCCCGGGCGGCGGTGATCAGTTCGGCGGTGACCTTCTTCAACGCGCCTTCGGCGTGCTCGACGAGCACCAGTACTTCAGCCATGGGTTATTCGCTCTTCTCGTGTC
>NZ_JBYCLC010000390.1:0-17656 GCF_057473685.1 Mycobacterium sp. TH-M116
ACCCGCTCGTCTGCGGCGTAGTCGTTGCCGGGCAGGGCCAACAGGCTGCGGTCCCAGCCCTCGGTGTAGGAGGTCAGCCCGACGCGGTCATAGGCCGCGTCGGGCTCCTCGGCGAACACTGTCACGCGCCACGCGCCTTCGCGATCGCGGGCGCGGAGCGCCTCGACAAATCGATGGCCCACCATGCCGTGGCCCACCACGACAATGTGACGGATCGCACAGTTTTCATGCGAAATCCCCTCGGCGGTCACGGATTTGAGCATACCGCCAGTTGATCGAGGACCCTTCCCTTGGTGTTACACGTAGATGACGGAGTGCTCACGCGAAAACGCGGTCCCGGCGAGACCGTTCGCTCCCGGCGAACTCCCAGGTGGAAATTAAGCGTGGTCGGCTCACGTTTATCGGGGTAGCCGACCGTTCGAGCGTCGGTCACAGCCAACTCACAAGGAAGCGTAAGGAGAAGCCCATGAGCAACCTCGCATTGTGGTCGCGGCCGGCCTGGGACACCGACCGGTGGTTCCGCGATTTCTTCGGCCCCGCCGCGGCGACAGACTGGTACAAACCGGCGAACCAGCAGACCGGTAGCGGTTTCCGGCCGGCCGCCGAGATCGTCAGGGACGGTGACGACGCGGTGGTACGCGTCGAGCTGCCCGGCGTCGACGTCGAGAAAGACGTCAACGTCGAGGTCGAGCGCGGCCGCCTGGTGATCCACGGCGAACACCGCGACGAGCGCGCGGACGAGCAAGAGGGCCGCACGTTGCGTGAAATTCGCTACGGCTCGTTTCGCCGGACGTTCGAGCTGCCTGCCCATGTCACGAGCGAGGCCGTCTCCGCGTCGTACGATTCCGGAGTGTTGACGGTCCGGGTCGCCGGCGTCCATGCCGGAACCGTGCCGCAGCGCATCGCGATCGCAAAGTAGCCCCCGGGTGAATCCGGCGGTGCCCGAGCGGCTCCGCCGGATTCGCCGCGGTGTGTCGTGGCTGGTGCTGTGTCGTGGCGAGTGCTGTGTCGTGGCTAGTATCGAGGCGTACTGTGATCCTCAACACCACCCTGCGAGGAGATTCGTTGACGAGCACGGCCGGTACCACGGAGCTTGACGAACTGCACGACCTCATCGGCGGTTTGCGGCGCTGTGTGGGCTCGCTCAAGGCGCAGTACGGCAACAACCTGGCGATGCGCCGCGTCGTCATCGACGCCGAGCGAATCCTGACCGACGTCGATCTGCTCGACGCTGACGTGTCCGAACTGGACTTGGCGCGGGCCGCGGTGCAGCAGTCCGGCGAAAAGATCGCCATCCCCGACACCGAGTACGACAGCGAATTCTGGCGCGATGTCGACCACGAGGGTGTCGGCGGTCACAGCAGGGACTGACTGAACCCAAACCCCCCGCGAACCAGGGGCTGCTCTCTGTGTACCCTTCGACCAACAGCCCGTTCGAAGAGGAACACTAGATGAGCGCACCCACGGCCAACCGTCCTGCGTCAGGTGTCTTTTCACCCGCGCGCGCCCGAATCGCGCAACGGACTCTGCGCTCCGACCGGTGGTGGATGTCGCCGCTGCGGATCGACCTGGGCTTTGCCGCCTTTCTCATCTATGCGACGGTGCGCGCGTTCCAGCAGGATAGCTATTTCGTCCCCAAGTACCACTACCTGACGCCGTTTTACTCGCCGTGCGTCAGCACCGGCTGCGCGAAACAGGCCAGCGAGTTCTGGCCGCAGCTCCTGCCTGACGTCTGGTGGCTGCCGTACGCTGCGCTGACACTGCCGTTCCTGCTGCTGTTCCGGCTGACGTGCTACTACTACCGTGGCGCCTACTACCGGACGGTGTGGCAGTCACCCAGCGCATGCGCGGTAGCCGAGCCCCGCGTCCACTACACCGGCGAGACCAGGTTCCCGCTGATCATCCAGAACAGTCATCGGTACTTCTTCTACGTCGCCGCGCTCATCTCGGTGATCAACACCTACGACGCGATCGTCGCCTTCCACTCCGAGGACGGACCTGGCGGGTTCGGCGTGGGTCTGGGGAACCTGATCCTCGTCGGCAACGTCATCATGCTGTGGACCTACACGCTGTCGTGCCATTCGTGCCGGCACGTGACGGGCGGGCGGCTCAAGCACTTCTCCAAGCACCCTGTGCGGTACTGGATCTGGACCAAGGTCAGCAACATCAACACCCGGCACAAGCAGTTCGCCTGGATCACGCTGGGCACCCTGATGTTCACCGATTTCTACATCGCGCTGGTCGCCAGCGGCGTCATCTCCGACCTGAGATTCGTTGGCTGAGAAGCCATTTCAGGAATACCTAGAAAAGGCTGAGTGAGGTTCCATGATTGAGGTCGAACGGCACTCCTACGACGTCGTCGTCATCGGTGCCGGCGGCTCCGGGTTGCGGGCGGTCATCGAAGCGCGCGAACGCGGCTTGCGGGTCGCAGTGGTGTGCAAGTCCCTGTTCGGCAAAGCCCACACCGTGATGGCCGAGGGCGGCTGCGCCGCTTCGATGGGTAACGCCAATCCAAAAGACAACTGGCAGACTCACTTCGGCGACACCATGCGCGGCGGAAAGTTCCTCAACAACTGGCGGATGGCCGAACTGCACGCCAAGGAGGCACCGGACCGCGTCTGGGAGCTGGAGACCTTCGGCGCGCTCTTCGACCGCACCAAAGACGGTAAGATCAGCCAGCGAAACTTCGGTGGACACACCTACCCGCGGCTGGCGCACGTCGGTGACCGCACCGGGCTGGAACTGATCCGGACCATGCAGCAGAAGATCGTCTCGCTGCAGCAGGACGACTACGCAGAGCTCGGCGACTACGAGGCGCGGATCAAGGTCTTCGCCGAATGCACGATCACCGAGCTCCTCAAAGACGGCGACCGGATCGCCGGCGCGTTCGGCTACTGGCGCGAGAGCGGCCGCTTCATCGCGTTCGAGGCCCCCGCGATCGTCATGGCCACCGGCGGGATCGGCAAGTCGTTCAAGGTCACGTCGAACTCCTGGGAGTACACCGGCGACGGGCACGCGCTGGCGCTGCGGGCGGGTGCCTCGCTGATCAACATGGAATTCATCCAGTTCCATCCGACGGGCATGGTGTGGCCGCCGAGCGTCAAGGGCATCCTGGTCACCGAAGGCGTCCGTGGCGACGGCGGCGTGCTGAAGAACTCGCAAGGCAAACGGTTCATGTTCGACTACATCCCACCGGTCTTCAAAGGCCAGTACGCCGAGAGCGAGCAAGAGGCGGACCAGTGGCTCAAGGACAACGACTCGGCCCGTCGCACCCCGGACCTGCTGCCCCGCGACGAAGTGGCGCGGGCTATCAATTCTGAGGTCAAGGCCGGGTGCGGTAGCCCGCACGGCGGCGTCTACCTGGACATCGCCTCCCGACTGACGCCCGAGCAGATCAAGCGGCGACTGCCGTCGATGTACCACCAGTTCATGGAGCTGGCCGGCGTCGACATCACCAAGGAGCCGATGGAGGTCGGGCCTACCTGTCACTACGTGATGGGCGGGATCGAGGTCGACGCCGACACGGGCGCGGCAACCGTGCCCGGACTTTTCGCCGCCGGCGAGTGCTCGGGCGGCATGCACGGCTCCAACCGGCTGGGCGGCAACTCGCTGTCGGACCTTCTGGTCTTCGGCCGGCGGGCGGGCCTGGGTGCGGCCGACTACGTGCGCGCGCTCAGCAGCCGTCCGGCGATCGGCGATCAGACCCTCGACGCCGCGGCAAAGCGGGCGCTGGCCCCCTTCGATGGACCTGCCGACAAGGCGGCGGCAGAGAATCCCTACACCCTGCAGCTGGAGCTGCAGCAGTCGATGAACGACCTCGTCGGCATCATCCGCAAGGCGGACGAGATCTCCCAGGCCTTGGAGCGGCTCGGCGAGCTCCGCGAGCGGTTCGGCAACATACGCGTCGAGGGGGGGCGGGAGTACAACCCCGGCTGGAACCTGGCCATCGACCTGCGCAACATGCTGCTGGTCAGCGAATGCGTGGCCAAGGCCGCGCTGGAGCGCACCGAGAGCCGCGGCGGGCACACCCGCGACGACCACCCGGCGATGGACCCGTCCTGGCGCAAGGTGTTGCTGGTGTGCCGCGCGGCGGCGAACTCTGACCCCGTGATCCCCGACGTCACGGTGACCCATGAGGACCAGGTACCGATGCGGGCCGATCTGATGGAGCTGTTCGAGATCTCCGAGCTGGAGAAGTATTTCACCGACGACGAACTGGCCGGGCATCCGGGACGGGCCTCAAGGACGGAGAGGTAAATGACCTACAACGCGACCCTGCGGGTGTGGCGTGGCGACGACGCCGGCGGAGCGCTGCAGGACTTCACGGTCGAGGTCAACGAGGGAGAGGTGGTGCTCGACATCATCCACCGCCTGCAGCAGACCCAGACACCCGACCTCGCGGTGCGCTGGAACTGCAAGGCGGGTAAGTGCGGCTCCTGCTCGGCCGAGATCAACGGCAAGCCCCGGCTGATGTGCATGACCCGGATGTCGACGTTCGCCGAGGACGAGACCGTCACCGTCACGCCGCTGCGAACGTTCCCGGTCATCCGTGACCTGGTCACCGACGTCTCGTTCAACTACGAGAAGGCCCGCGAGATACCGTCTTTCGCGCCGCCGAAGGACCTGCAGCCCGGCGAGTACCGGATGGCGCAGGCCGACGTGCAGCGCTCGCAGGAATTCCGCAAGTGCATCGAGTGCTTCCTGTGCCAGAACGTCTGCCACGTGATCCGTGACCACGAGGAGAACAAGAAGTCCTTCGCCGGGCCGCGATTCCTGATGCGCATCGCCGAACTGGAGATGCATCCGCTGGACACGCGTGACCGGCGCGACGACGCCCAGGAGGAGCACGGCCTCGGTTTCTGCAACATCACCAAATGCTGCACCGAGGTGTGCCCGGAGAACATCAAGATCACCGACAACGCGCTGATCCCGATGAAAGAGCGCGTCGCCGACCGCAAATACGACCCGATCGTCTGGCTGGGCAACAAGCTGTTCCGCCGCTGAGACTAGGCGCCGAGCCGCCGGAACCCGCTGCGGTGGAACACGATGGGCACCACCCCGTCGTCCACGGTCACCTCGTTGACCCGCAACACGACGATGGTGTGGTCGCCGGCCGGAATCAGCTGCTCGACCGCGCTTTCCAGCCACAGGCCGGTGCCCTTGACGAAGACCGCGCCGGAGTCGTTGGACACCGTTTCCAGGCCGGCGAACCTGTCACCGGTCTTGGCCGCCAGGGTGCGCGCGGCCGCGTCGTGGGACTCGCCCAGCACGCTGATGCCCAGCATGGGCGCGGCCTTGAGTTTGGGCCACGTGGTCGAGGTGTTCTGCACGCAGAAAGAGACCAGCGGCGGCTCCAGAGACACCGGCACGAAGGTGCTGGCCGCCAGGCCCACGCGGTTGCCGTCGACCTGAGCGGCAATGGCGACCACTCCGGAGGGAAACTGGCCGAACGCCTCGCGAAGCGTGGACGCGCTCAGCTTGTTGTTCGAGTTCATCGGACTTCGCTCGTGATCGATGGACGATATCCCGGCCGAGCCTACTAGAGCGGCAGGCGATCGACGGCCGGCGTGGCAGTCAGCCTCACGGGCCACACATCGCGCCAGCCCAACCGGTTGGTTAATTAGATTATGAAATTTAGCTCACATGGACTTGCGTGGAACCGTCCGGCGGAGATATTTTAGCAGTGTTACTGGTGGGTAACTTAGATCTGGTACCCAACCGACTGTGTGGCATTCTCAACGAGGAGGACCGTAGTGGGCCACTACAAGAGCAACGTCCGCGACCAGGTGTTCAACCTGTTCGAGGTGCTGGGCGTTGACAAGGCTTTGGCGGCGGGCGAATACGGCGACCTGGACAGCGACACCGCCCGCGACATGTTGACCGAGATCAGCCGGCTGGCCGAGGGTCCGGTCGCCGCGTCCTTCATCGAGGGGGACCGCAACCCACCCGTCTTCGACCCCAATACCCACTCCGTCACGCTGCCGGAATCCTTCAAGCAGTCCGTCCGCGCCCTGCTGGAGGCCGGCTGGGACAAGGCCGGCATCGACGAGGCCCTCGGCGGTATGCCGATGCCCAAGGCGCTGGTCTGGGCGCTGCACGAGCACGTCCTGGGCGCCAACCCGGCGGTGTGGATGTACGGCGGCGGTGCTGGATTCGCCAACGTCATCTACCACCTGGGGACCGAGGAGCAGAAGAAGTGGTCGGTGCTGTGCGCCGAGCGCGGCTGGGGTGCGACCATGGTGCTCACCGAGCCGGACGCCGGTTCGGACGTGGGCGCCGGCCGGACCAAGGCCGTCAAACAGGACGACGGGTCTTGGCACATCGAGGGCGTGAAGCGGTTCATCACCTCCGCCGACTCCGATGACCTGTTCGAGAACATCGTCCACCTGGTGCTCGCCCGCCCGGAGGACGCCGGTCCCGGCACCAAGGGCCTGTCTCTGTTCATGGTCCCCAAGTTCCTGTTCGACTTCGAGACGGGCGAACCCGGAGAGCGCAACGGCGTGTTCGTGACCAACGTCGAGCACAAGATGGGCCTGAAGGTCTCGGCGACCTGTGAGCTGTCTTTCGGCCAGCACGACGTGCCCGCCAAGGGCTGGCTGGTCGGCGAGGTCCACAACGGCATCGCGCAGATGTTCGAGGTCATCGAGATGGCCCGGATGATGGTCGGCACCAAGGCCATCGCAACCCTGTCGACCGGCTACCTGAACGCGCTGGAGTACGCCAAGTCCCGCGTGCAGGGCGCCGACATGACACAGATGACCGACAAGACGGCACCGCGGGTGACCATCACCCATCATCCCGACGTGCGCCGGTCGCTGATGACGCAGAAGGCCTATGCCGAGGGCCTGCGCGCGCTCTATCTCTTCACTGCGACCTATCAGGACGCGGCGGTCGCCGAAGCCGTGCACGGCGTCGACGCCGACCTGGCCGTCAAGGTCAACGACCTGATGCTGCCGGTGGTCAAGGGCGTGGGCTCCGAACAGGCCTATGCCAAGCTGACCGAGAGCCTGCAGACACTGGGCGGGTCCGGCTTCCTCCAGGATTACCCGATCGAGCAATACATCCGGGACGCCAAGATCGACTCGCTGTACGAGGGCACCACCGCCATCCAGGCGCAGGACTTCTTCTTCCGCAAGATCGTCCGCGACAAGGGTGTGGCCCTGGCCCACGTGTCCGGCCAGATCCGCGAGTTCGTGGACAGCGAGTCCGGCAACGGCCGCCTGAAGGCCGAGCGCAAGCTGTTGGCCAAGGCGCTGGCCGACGTCGAGGCGATGGCGAGTGCGCTGACCGGCTACCTCATGGCCGCCCAGGAAGACGTCAGCAGCCTGTACAAGGTCGGCCTGGGATCGGTGCGCTTCCTGATGAGCGTCGGCGACCTCGTCATCGGCTGGCTGCTGCAGCGTCAGGCCGCGGTGGCCGTGCAGGCGCTCGACGCCGGCGCCGACGGCGACGACCGCGCGTTCTACGAGGGCAAGGTTGCGGTTGCGTCGTTTTTCGCGAAGAACTTCCTGCCGATGCTGGGCGCCACCCGCGAGGTGATCGAGACGCTCGACAACGACATCATGGAACTCGACGAAGCCGCCTTCTGACGGGCGATCGATCAAGGGTTGCCCCGTATTGCCGTCGGGCCGGGGGGGTGGACGACAACACGGGGCTTCCCAGACCGATGGATACCCAGCTTCGGGACCGCTAACCGGATGTGACTCGTGTCATCGCCGCTGTTCGGGTGCCGTCATGCGGCGAGGATCGCCGCAACGCCCTGGCCGCCGGCAGCGCAGATCGAGATCAGCGCCCGGACGGTCCCGCTGCCTTTTCGCTCCGCTTTCTTCTCGGCGACCTGCTTGGCCGCCTGGGCGAGGATGCGGCCACCCGTGGCCGCGAAAGGGTGGCCGGCGGCCAGTGACGAACCGTTGACGTTGAGCTTGGACCGGTCTATCGAACCCAGCGCTGCGTCCAGACCCAGCCGCTGCTTGCAGTACTCCTGCGATTCCCACGCCTGCAGGTGCGCCAGCACCACTGACGCGAACGCCTCGTGGATCTCGTAGAAGTCAAAATCCTGCAATCCCAGTCCGTTTCTCGCCAGCAGTCGCGGCACCGCGTAGGTCGGCGCCATGAGCAGGCCGTCACGTCCGTTGACGTAGTCCACCGCGGCGGTCTCCACGTCCAGCAAGTAAGCCAGCGGCACCCGGGCATGCCCGTTCGCCCAGTCCTCGGAAGCCAGCAGTGCCACCGACGCCCCGTCGGTCAGCGGTGTCGAGTTGCCGGCCGTCATCGTCGCGTCACCGGCCTTGACCCCGAAAACCGGCTTCAAGGTGGCCAACTTTTCCGCGCTGGAGTCCGGACGCAGGTTGTCGTCGCGGTAAAGCCCCAGAAACGGCGTGACCAGGTCGTCGAAGAAGCCCCGGTCGTAGGCGGCGGCCATGTTGCGATGGCTGGCGGCGGCCAATTCGTCCTGATCGACGCGTTTGATGCCCATCTGCTTGGCGGTGACGGCCGCGTGCTCGCCCATCGACATCCCGGTGCGCCGCTCGCTGTTGGCCGGGATCTCGACACCGAGGCTGGCGGGCAGCGCGCCGATCAGCTTCAGCCGTTCGACGTTGGACGTGGACCGGCGCAGGCGCAGCAGGCTGCGGCGCAGGTTGTCGCCCAGCCCGATCGGCGGGTCGGAGGTGGTGTCCACCCCGCCGGCCACGGCCACCTCGTAGCGTCCTGCGGCGATGCCGTCAGCCGCGGCGATCGCCGCCTGCAGGCCTGTGCCACAAGCCTGTTGGACGTCGAACGCCGGCGTGTACGGCGACAGCTCGCAACCCAGCACGGATTCGCGCGTCAGGTTGAAGTCGCGGCTGTGTTTGAGCACGGCGCCGCCGACCACCACGCCCAGCCGTTCTCCGGCCAGACCGAACCGGTCCACCAGCCCGTCCAGCGCCGCGGTGAACATGTCCTGGTTGGACGCCTCGGCGTAGGCGCCGTCCGAGCGGGCGAAGGGGATCCGGTTGCCACCCAGCACCGCGACGCGTCGCCTGGTCTGCGCACTCGTCGGGGCAGCCTGGTTGTTTGCCTGTGCAGGGGCCACGTTCGTCTCCAGTTGTCAGTATGGTTCGTCAGTCGAGATGGTTCGTCAGTCGAGATGGTTCGTCAGTCGAGGGCCATACTACCGACTGTTATTACTCTGAAGTAAGTTCATCCTCGATACGGTTGACCCTACGGGACCCGAAACCACCGACACGGAAGGCAGCGCAGTGACACCCAAGCTTTCGTCCGACCTGTTGTCACAGGTCGTCAACTCCGGCCCGGGGTCGTTCCTGGCGAAACAATTCGGTCTCCCCCAGCCCGAGCCGCTGCGCCGCTACCAAGCCGGCGAGCCACCGCTGGCCGGATCACTGCTGACAGGCGGGGACGGCAGACTGGTCGAGCCGATACGAGCCGCACTGGCGCAGGACTACGACCTGGTGGGCGACAACATGGGCGGCCGCTGGGCCGACACATTCGGCGGCCTGGTCTTCGACGCGACCGGGATCACGTCGCCGGCCGGCCTGCGGCAGCTGCGCGAATTCTTCACCCCGGTGCTACGCAACCTCGGTCACTGCTCGCGGGTCGTGGTCGTCGGCACCACGCCCGACGCCTTGCCCAACACCACGGCCGGCACCGACGAACACATCGCGCAGCGCTCGCTGGAAGGCTTCACGCGCTCTCTGGGCAAGGAATTGCGGCACGGCGCCACGGCGGCGCTGGTATACCTGTCGCCGCACGCCAAGCCAGCCGCGACGGGCCTGGAATCGACCCTGCGGTTCATCTTGTCGGCGAAGTCGGCCTACGTGGACGGCCAGGTGTTCTTCGTCGGGGAGGCCGACTCCACGGCGCCGGCCGACTGGGACCGCCCGCTGGACGGCAAGGTTGCCATTGTGACCGGCGCCGCCCGAGGCATCGGCGCGACCATCGCCGAGGTGTTCGGCCGCGACGGCGCGCGGGTCGTCGCGGTCGACGTGGAGTCGGCCGCCGAGCCGCTGGCCGAGGTCGCGAGCCGGGTGGGAGGCACCGCCCTGGCGCTCGACGTCACCGCCGAGGACGCCGTCGGCAAGATCACCCAGCACCTGCGCGACCATTACGGCGGCCACGCCGATGTGCTGGTCAACAACGCCGGCATCACCCGCGACAAGCTGCTGGCCAACATGGACGACGCCCGCTGGGACGCCGTATTGGCGGTCAATCTGCTGGCCCCGCTGCGGCTCACCGAGGGACTGGTCGAGGGCGGCAGCATCGGCGAAGGCGGCCGGGTGATCGGTCTGTCCTCGATGGCCGGCATCGCGGGCAACCGCGGGCAGACCAACTACGCCACCACCAAGGCCGGGATGATCGGCCTGACCCAGGCGCTGGCACCCGGACTGCACGAGAAAGGCATCACGATCAACGCCGTCGCACCCGGCTTCATCGAGACTCAGATGACCGCGGCCATCCCGCTGGCGACCCGCGAGGTGGGCCGCCGCATGAATTCGCTGCTGCAGGGCGGTCAGCCGGTCGACGTGGCGGAGACGATCGCCTACTTCGCCAGCCCGGCTTCCAACGCGGTGACCGGCAACGTCATCCGCGTCTGCGGCCAGGCCATGCTCGGCGCGTGACCAGGCCCCCCGGGAGGACACGATGAATCAGCCGAGCGGCATGCTGAACATGCTGCGCGCCGCGGCCGGGGCCCTGCCTCTGGTGGCCCGTTCGGACCAACTGCCCACCCGCACGGTCACACTCGACGAGTTGCCCATCGACCACACCAACGTGGCCGAGTACGCGGCGCTCACCGGACTGCGCTACGGCAACCACGTGCCGCTGACCTACCCCTTCGCGTTGACGTTCCCCGCGGTGATGTCGCTGGTGACCGGCTTCGACTTTCCCTTCGCGGCGATGGGAGCGGTGCATACCGAGAACCACATCACCGCGTACCGGCCCATCGCGGTGACCGACTCGGTCGGTGTGCGTGTGCGCGCGGAGAACCTGCGCGAACACCGCAAGGGCTTGCTCGTCGACCTGGTGACCGACGTCAGCGTCGGCAACGAGACGGCGTGGCACCAGGTCACGACCTTCCTGCACCAGCAGCGCACGAGCCTGTCGGACGAACCCAAACCCCCGGCGCCCAAGCCGCCGAAGTTGCGCCCGCCCAGCGCGCTGCTGCGGGTCACGCCGGCACAGATCCGCCGCTATGCCGCCGTCGCGGGCGACCACAACCCGATCCACACCAACCCGATCGCCGCCAGGATGTTCGGGTTCCCGACGATGATCGCGCACGGGATGTTCAGCGCTGCAGCAGTTTTAGCGAACATCGAGGCGTTGCTGCCAGACGCGGTGAGCTATTCGGTGCGGTTCGGCAAGCCGCTGGTGCTGCCCGCCACCGCCGGTTTGTACGTCCGGGAATGCGACACGAACGGCGCGGGCTGGGACCTGGCGCTGCGCAACGCCGCCAAGGGATACCCGTACCTGACGGGCACCGTCCGCGGGCTGTGACCCGTTTCCGGGCTCAGCGAACTCGCAGCACAGATCGGAGCATGTGCGCGCCGACCGCGGTGACCGCGAAGACCGGGAGCAGCCACAGCGGGGGCTCGGCGAGTTCCCAGACGAAGATCGCAGCCCACAGCGGCGAACCTTGGGTGACCGCGAGCACTCCCGCGGCCCCGGCCAGCGAGACCGTCGGCAGATGCAGATGCGTCCCGGCTGCCCAATTGGTGACCAACGCCAACAGCGACCCGGCCGCCGCACCGGTGGCCAGCGACGGAGTCAGCATGCCGCCGGCTCCCCCGGCCCGTAGGAACAGCGCGGTCAGCAGTGGTTTGAGGACCAGGATCACCGCCGCGGCGGCCAGCGTCATACCACTGGCCAGGCTGACGGTCAGGATGCTTCTCCCGTTCCCGGGCAGTTCTGGCCACCAGTGCGAGCAGGTGCCCATCACCAGACCGGCCGCCGCGAGCGCGGGGATCAGCACCCACGTCCGCATCGTGCGCCGTGGCCGGGCAGCAGTCATCAGCCGCTCGAATGCCAGACCCACTGCGAGTGCCACCGGGGCCAGCAACAGCGCGTGCCCGGTCAGCACAGGGGACAAGCGCGGATCGGGCCAGTCCAGCTCGGGGCGGTCCTTGGTGATCAGCGAACCGACCGCGACGGCGAGGCTGGAGGTGATCAGCGCCACCCCGACCGCCCGCAACCGCCACGTGTTCAAGATGATGCGCACCGAGAACAGTGCACCGGCCACTGGAACGGCGTAGACCGCGCCGAGCCCGGCCCCTGCCGCACACGCCAGCAGGATCTGCCGGTCGCCCGCGGACAGCCTCCTGAGCCAACCGATGGCCGCATCGCCGAGGGCGGCCGCGAACTGGCGCGGGGCGCCCTCCCGGCCCAGGGATGCCCCGGACCCGACCAGCACGATCTGCAGCAGGGCGTCGATGCTCCACGCCAGCCGCGGCACCCGGTCATGGCGGGCGATGGCCTGCGCGAGCTCGGGAACCTCCGTCGTGCGCCGCAGGGCCCACCAGCCGACCCCCGCCAGCACACCGCCGATCATCGGCCCGAGCACGCGACGCACCGGGCCGCTGGCATTGATGCCGGCGAGCAGCGTGCCGAACGTGTAGTGGTACGTCAGGTGCTCGACGAAGCGCAGCACCGCCGACGTCGTCAACCCGGCGACCCCGGCGAGCAAGCCAACGACGATCACCGCGCAGAAGAAGTCCAGATTGCGGCGCACGAAGGTAGGGGTTACCCGGACAGCGTGCTCGGACCGCCGACATCGGGCAACGCCGACGCGGGCTCGCGATCCTCCGGGACGCCACGCAGACCGTGCCAGAACAGATCGATCATCAGTTCGGCCGCCTCGTCGACGTCGATGTCATCGGTGGACAACCGGGTGGCCATCGCCTCACCCGCGCCCACCAGCGCCACCGCCATCATCTGGCACTCGATCTCTGACCGCGGGATGCGGCTGCCCGCGCACACCAGTCCCGCCACCATCTCGATGACCTGTTCGCGGCCGTCACGGACGATGTGGGCGAACGCCTGCGAGCTGCTGGCCTGGGTGTACATCACGATCCACGACGCCCGGTTCGTGTCGATGTAGCGCAGGAATGACACGATCGTGGTGCGCAGCAGGTCCCGGGGATTCTCAGTGAAGTCGATGTCGGCGCGCACGGCGTCGATGAACCGGTTCAGCTCGCGGTCCAGGCAGGCGCCGAAAAGGTCTTCTTTGGAGCCATAGTAAAGGTAGAGCATCGGCTTGGAGATCTGCGCTTCCGCGGCGATGGCGTCCATCGAGGTCTCGTGGTAACCGTTGACCGAGAACATCTGCACCGCGGCGTCGAGCATCTGCTGCTCGCGCACGGCGCGGGGCAGCCGCTTGGTGCCACCTGCCATCGTCGCGCCCTTCCAGCCCCGCTGTCTGCAATTAGAGTAGCGGGCCTGCCGGGGCTTCAGTGCCCGCAGGCCCGGTTGCGGCCCTTCATCGTCGCCACGCGCACCACCGAGTCGTTGACTGCCGGCATCGCCAGTTCCCCGGCGACGACCGCCTTGTCCAGCCGGTCGAGCACCGCGGGAACCTCGGCGGTGGTGACCCAGAGTGCGATGTCGGTGCCGGCCTGCAGGCTGCGCAGGACGGCTTCGGCCACGCCGTACCGATCGGAGATTGCGGCCATGCTCGACAAGTCGTCGCTGAACACCGGGCCGCTGAACGCCGGCCCGCCGTAGCCGGTGCCGTCACGCAGCAACTGCACCGCGGGCCGGCTGAGACTGGCCGGGGCGCCGTCGGTCAGTCCCGGGACCTGCAGGTGCCCCATCATCACCGCGACCGGGGCCGCCTTCACCAACGTTCGGTAGGGCACCAGGTCGTCGCCTTGCAGGTCGCTCAGTGGCGGCGTCACCACCGCACCGGAATGCGAATCGCCCGAGCCGTGCCCGTGCCCGGGAAAATGCTTGAGCACCGGCAGCAGCCCGGCGTCGCGCAACCCCTGCGCATACGCGCCGGCGTAGGCGGTCACGGTAGCCGGGTCGCTGCCGAACGAGCGGTCGCCGATCACGGTGTCGTCGGGGGCGTCGGTGACGTCTGCCACCGGGGCGAAGTCGACGGTGATGCCGAGGTCGCGCATCTTCTTGCCGCGGTCGGCCGCCAGGTCGCGCACCTGGTCGGCGGTCTGCGTCTCCGCCAGCACCCGGGGTGCGGGCGCGGACCCGATCAGCGACTTCAACCGGGACACCCGGCCGCCCTCTTCGTCGACGCTGACCGCCAGCGGCAGCGGACCCGCGTGCGCTGCGATGTCGGCCAGGGGGCCGCGGAAAATCGACAGATCCGTCCAGCTTCCGATGAAGATGCCGCCGACGTGGTAATCGTTGACGACAGCCCGCGCGTCGTCGGCGTTTTTCACTCCCACCATCAACAGCTGCGCCAGCTTGTCGCGGGTCGACAGTTGGGCCGTGGGGTCCCCGCAGACCGGCGCGGGAGCGGGGGCCGGCTTGGCCGCCGCGCCCGAGGAGCCGGCCGGGGGCCGCGCGGCGTGGTGGCCGCAGCTCGCCACCAGCGCTCCCGCCAAGACCAACGTTGCGGTGGCCAGCACGGCCCGGTTGCGCGGGAAGGGCATCGGCACATGGTGTCACGGCTGCCCGCTCCGGCCGGCGCCGGTCGCTCGTCTGCTAAGTTGGCGCTGAGTCTGCCAGTCCCGAGGAGCCCGAGGAGAGCCTCCGATGAACCGGATCGTTGCGCCTGCCGCCGCCAGCGTGGTGGTCGGTCTGTTGCTGGGCGCAGCAGCGACTTTCGGGGTCACGCTGATGGTGGAGCAGGACAAGAAACCGCCACTACCCGGGGGCGATCCGCAGACGTCAGTGCTCAACCGGGTCGAATACGGCAACCGCAGCTAGCCCGGCGCAGGCAGCCACCTGCGCCCGGGCCGGTGCGCCGGTCCCGTCGCCGGCGGCCGCCCCCCTGTCTCGCCGGTGGTTGCTGGCGGTCGGAGCCATCTCGCTGGCGTTGACGTTCGCCCAGTCCCCCGGCCAAGTCTCCCCCGACACCAAACTCGACCTCACCGCCAACCCGCTGCGGTTTCTGGCCCGCGCGACCACCCTGTGGAACAGCGACCTGCCGTTCGGCCAGACGCAGAACCAGGCCTACGGCTACTTGTTCCCGCACGGCACCTTCTTCCTGGCCGGCCACCTGTTGGGCCTGCCCGGGTGGGTGACCCAGCGCCTGTGGTGGGCGCTGCTGCTCGTCGCGGGTTTCTGGGGGCTGCTGCGGGTCGCCGAGGCGCTGGGCGTCGGCGTCCCGGCCTCCCGGGTGGTCGCCGCGGCGGCGTTCGCGCTGTCGCCCCGGGTGCTGAGCACACTCGGGTCGATCTCCTCGGAAACACTGCCGATGATGCTGGCGCCCTGGGTGCTGCTGCCGACGATCCTGGCACTGCGGGGCGGCGCGGGATCGGCTTCGGCCAGGTCGGTGCGGGCGCTCGCCGGGCAGGCCGGGCTGGCGGTCGCGTTGATGGGCGCGGTCAACGCGATCGCGACGCTGGCCGGCTGCCTGCCCGCGGTCATCTGGTGGGCCTGTCATCGACCCGGCCGACTGTGGTGGCGCTACACCGGTTGGTGGCTGCTGTCGGTGTCCCTGGCCGTGCTGTGGTGGGTGATGGCGCTGGCCCGGTTGCACGCCGTCAGCCCGCCGTTCCTGGATTTCATCGAATCCTCGGGCGTGACCACCCAGTGGTCGTCGTTGACCGAGATCCTGCGCGGCACCGACAGCTGGACCCCGTTCGTGGCGCCGACCGCCACCGCGGGCGCGCCGTTGGTGACGGGGTCGGCGGCCATCCTGGGCACGTGCCTGGTCGCGGCGGCCGGGCTGGCCGGGCTGGCCGGCTTGAACAACGGCGGGGGCATGCCCGTGCGAGGCCGGCTGGTGACGATGCTGCTGGTCGGCGTGCTGCTGATGGCCGCGGGCTACAGCGGAGGCCTGGGATCGCCGCTGGCCCACCAGGTGCAGGCGTTCCTCGACGCCGGCGGCGCGCCGTTGCGCAACGTGCACAAGCTGGACTCGGTCGTCCGGATCCCGGTGGTGCTGGGCCTCGCCCAGTTGCTGGGCCGGGTGCCCCTGCCCGGTGGCGGCCCGGACGGGGCGCCGCGGGCGGACTGGCTGCGGGCGTTCGCCCACCCGGAACGCGACAAGCGGGTCGCCGTCGCGATCGTGGTGTTCACGGGGTTGCTGGTCAGCACGTCGCTGGCCTGGAGTGGCCGCCTCACCCCGCCGGGCACGTTCACGGCGATCCCCCGCTACTGGCAGGACACCGCCGCCTGGCTCGACGAGCACAATACGGGGACACCCCGGCCCGGACGCGTGCTCGTGGCGCCCGGGGCGCCGTTCGCCACCCAGATGTGGGGCACCAGCCACGACGAACCGCTGCAGGTGCTCGGCAACAGCCCGTGGGGGGTTCGCGACTCCATTCCCTTGACCCCGCCGCAGACCATCCGGGCGCTGGATTCGGTGCAACGACTGTTCGCCGCCGGGCGCCCGTCGGCGGGCCTCGCCGATACCCTTGCCCGCCAGGGAATTTCATACGTTGTGTTGCGCAACGACCTGGATCCGGACACGTCGCGCGCGGCGCGCCCCATCCTGGTGCACCGCGCCGTGGAAGGGTCGCCGCGCCTGACGAAGGTTGCGCAGTTCGGCGCGCCGGTGGGCCCCGGCGCCGTGGCGGGCTTCGTCGCGGACGGCGGGCTTCGGCCGCGCTACCCCGCCGTGGAGATCTACCGCGTCGCTGTCGCAGGCAATCCCGGTGCGCCCTATTTCGCCGACCTCGACGGGCTGGCCCGGGTCGACGGCGGGCCCGAGGTGCTCCTGCGCCTCGACGAGCGCCGGCGGCTGCGGGGGCAGCCGGCGCTGGGTCCGGTGCTGATGACCGCGGATGCGCGGCGCGCGGGCCTGCCGACCCCGCGGGTGACCGTCACCGACACCCCGGTGGCCCGCGAGACCGACTACGGCCGGGTGGACCAGCACTCCTCGGCGATCCGGGCGGCCGGTGACGCCCGGAACACCTTCAACCGGGTGCCCGACTACCCGGTTCCGGGCGCCGAGACGGTGTTGGGCACCTGGACGGGCGGCCGCATCACCGTGTCCAGTTCCTCGTCGGACGCCACCGCGATGCCCGACGTCGCCGCGGCCACCTCCCCCGCCGCCGCGATCGACGGCGACCCGGCGACCGCCTGGGTCTCCAACGGACTGCAGGCGGCGATCGGGCAGTGGCTGCAGGTCGACTTCGACCACCCGGTGACCAACGCCGTCATCACGGTGACGCCCAGCCCGACCGCCGTCGGCGCGCAGGTGCGCCGCATGCTGGTCGAAACCGCCACCGGCAGCACGACTCTACGATTCGACGAGGCCGGCAAGCCGCTGACCGCCGCCCTGCCCTACGGCGAGACCCCGTGGGTGCGGATCACCGCGGCCGGCACCGACAGCGGGTCCTCGGGCGTGCAGTTCGGCATCACCGAATTGTCGATCACCCAGTACGACGCGTCGGGGTTCGCTCATCCCGTCGACCTACGGCACACCGCGCTGGTTCCGGCACCGCCGCCGGGTGCGGCCGTCGCGGGCTGGGACCTGGGCCCAGAATTGCTCGGTCGGCCGGGGTGCGCCCCAGCTCCGGGCAGCGTGCGCTGCGCG
>NZ_JBYCLC010000391.1:0-5284 GCF_057473685.1 Mycobacterium sp. TH-M116
CACGGCGCCCACCTGCTGACCCAATGCCGGGTGCTGCGCCTGGAAGCCGACCACACCCACGTCGGGCACGTGATCGCCCAACACCACTCCGACATGCTGGCTCTCAAAGCCAAGGTCGTGGTGCTGGCCGCCGGCGCACTTGCCACCCCACTGCTACTGCTCAATTCCCGCTGCGCGCAGTGGCCCAACGGACTGGCAAACGGCTCCGACTGGGTCGGGCGCAACCTGATGCGCCACCTACTGGACACGATCGAGGTCTGGCCGCACCCGAACCACAAGACCAGCGCCGCCAACAAGGAGATCGGGCTCAACGACTTCTACTTCTGGGAGGGCCAAAAACACGGCACCGTGCAGTCATTCGGCGCAATCCCACCCATGCAGTGGCTGACCAACCGCCCCGACTGGCGGGGCAAAGCGCTGCGTGCGATGAGCCCGGCAGTGCGCCAGATCTACGAGCGGTTGTTCACCGGCGGACTTGTGCTGGCCGCGATGACAGAAGACCTGCCCTATCTGGAGAACCGCGTCCTGCCCTACGACCGGCCCAGCCTGGACGGCCGCCAGCGGCTGCGTATTCAGTACCGCTTACACCGCAGTGAGATTGAGCGCCGCGCGACGTTTTTGCGCCAAGTGAACGCGGTGTTGCAGCCGTTTCGCCACAAGTCCGTGGGGAGCGGCGAAGCCAACGCGAACCTGGGCCACGTCTGCGGGACCTGTCGCTTCGGCACGGATCCCAAGACCAGCGTGCTCGACCCACACAACCGGGCGCACGAAGTAGGCAACCTTTATGTGGTGGACACCTCATTCTTCCCTTCCAGCGCCGGGCTGAACCCCAGCTTGACTGTCGCGGCCAACGCCCTGCGGGTGGCCGAGCACGTCGACCAGGCGCACTTCTCCAGCTGACCACGTCCGCCCCCCCGCATCGAGAATCAGGCGGGGACCTCGGGCACCGCGCCGCTGGACCTGAGCCGTATAGTGTCTCACTTCACGCGAAAGTTACGACGCGACGGGGAGACCGAATGCCTGCGGCAATGGCTCGACCAGACACATGGCGGGCCGCTCCCGCTGCGGCCACAGCATGAGTTCTGACGCAGAGTCGCTGGATCGGCGTGCGAGTTCGCTCGTGTGCGACGCGGACCGTCCCGTCGAAACCGCATCGAACGAATTCGGCACCCGACGCCGACTCGTCTACGCGATCGTCGGCCTGCTGCTGCTGATGTATATGGCGTCATGGGTTTTCTTCGCGAGTACCTACGAACCTAATTTGCAGTTTTTCGCGTACTACGCGGTCGATTACAGCCAAGGCTTTGTCAGGCGGGGGCTCGGCGGCGCGATCCTGGACCCTTTTCCCGCTGACCTTTACTTCACCGGCCTGTTGATTTTTCGCTGGCTCGTGCCGGCGCTCTTCGGAGTCGGCATCGCGGCGGTGGCGTGGACGGCGGCAGTCCGATTCGGCCGCTCGGAACGCCGGCTGATGCTGGCCCTGCTCACCCCGGTGCTGCCGTTGGGCTTTGTGCACGCCGTCATGTTGCCAACGCCCGACCTTGTCGGCGAGGCCGCGCTGGCAGTGTTCGCGGTGGTGCTCGCTTCGGCGAGAAGAGACCGAACGCCTCCGGTTGCGAGCGGCGTCTATGGCGTGACGATTGCGGTCCTGACCCTGCTCCACGAGGCGGTTCCGTTTCTGCAGGCGCTCGGCGCGGTCCTGGCAATCGTGGTTCTGGTGCACGGTTCCGCCACAATCCAGCGTCGCAGCGCAGTACTCGCCGTGGCCCCAGGTTTGATCGTCGCGCTGACGATCGCGCTGCTGCGACGACGCGATGTATCGCCGCAGTGTGCTCGATTGCCGCACCGGGCCGTGCGCTGGGCACCCGGTCAGACACCGAGCGGCGAACACGCCTACGTCGACTATCACGACTGGACTTGCCGCTTCATCACCGTCACAACAAGAAAGACACCCCTCATAGGACCCGACCAGATCGGTTGGGGCCCTTTGATCATGTCGACTCTGGCCGGGATGGTCATCCTCACCCTGACGATGCTGGCGATCAGGGGCTTTTCCGGCGTGCCATTCGCGCGAGTTCGCCACACCATGCAGGGACGGCTTTCGTGGGTCATTCTGGCGGCACTGTTGTTGCTTCCGGTGTTTGCGACCTCCGCCGATTGGACTCGGTGGTGGATCGCGATCTCCTTCGATGTGGGCGTCGTCTACCTGCTCTTCGCGAGCCGCCAAACCGAATCCGCCCGACCGGCCACCCGAGGCACCCGGATCTGGTTCGCAGTCGCGATCGTCTTCTTCACCCTGTCCCCGATCCCCGCTGCGATCAACACCGAACAGTCAGTGCGTGGCCTGGTAACCCGCTGCGAACAACTGGCGAATGACCCGATGTGGGTCGGAATCTGCCCCTGATCGTGTCAGTGGCCGGCTTGCGCGGCGGCACGGTAGCCGCGCACGGCCAGTGGCCCGAGCAGTGCAGCCAGACCAAGAGTCCATGTAACGGTCAGTAGGAGCGGCCACAGCACGGGACCGCCTTCGGCAAAGGCACGCATGGCCTCGATCGGCCCCCACATCGGCTGAAGCTGGACACTGAGCCGCACCGACGACGGCAGCGCTTGAGCGGGAACCACACCAGAGCTGGCGAACACCAAACCGGTGGCCGGCACCCCTAGCCAGCTGAGCACGGCGCCGGTCTTGGCGCGCACGGCGACCGCTATCACCGCCGTCGAGAAGACCACGATCACCGGCACCGGCACCAATACGAACGGGATCACAGCGAGCCAGCCGCCTTTGAAGCGCAGCCCGAGCCCGACACCGACCGCGGTGATCAGCGCGGAGCTCATCAACGTGCGCGCCGCCTCGGCGACTAGTCGACCGGTCAGGGCGCTGGCCCGGTGAACGGGAAAAACCCACAGTCTGCCGATCAGACCCCCGTCGCGCTCGAGGGTCATGCTGCGGCCGGCGGCAACCGCGCCTAACATCGCACCGACCACGGCGCACATCGGCACCAAGCTGTAAAGACTGTCTGTGCCGGTGATTCTGAGTAGCGACTTGCCCAACAACAATTTGAAGGTGACCAGCAGAAAGGTCGGGTACACCAGACCCTCGATCAGCATCGACGGCTGGTGCCGCCACCGGGTGAGCAGCTGGCTCGTGAACACCAGACTCTCGGCGGCCAGTGAGCTCCGCGGCGGCATCTCCTCGCTCATTGCAGCCGCCTCTGTGCCCGGACCGCGAGTGCGCCGAACAGCACCAGCAGACCAACGCACCACGCCACACTGGCCGCCAGATTGTTGACCACGACATGGCCGGTGGCGAACCCCCGCAGGGTTTCGGTGACCTGCGAAACAGGCTGATAGCGCACGAACGGATGCAGCCAATCCGGAAAGGCGTCGGCCGGCGCCATCCCGGTCGACAGCATGAACAGCAGCAACTGGGGAACCAGGAGCATGTGAGCGAGCAACCCGCCCCTGATCCCACGTTTCGTGGCTGCCGCACGAACCCCGGCAGTGTCGGCGGCCAGCGACAACGCCAGCGTCAACACCAGCGAAAGAGCGACGAAAGCCGCCACATAAATGAAACCGCCGAACATCCGGAAGCCGAACGCGTACCCGACAGCGATCGTGGCGAGCAGACCGAGGATGCCACGGAAGAGGCAGTACAACATTCGAGCCGTCACCGGTGCCAGGGTGGCTATGGGAAGTGTCCGGAGCCGATCCGCGAAGTCGCTCAACTCGTCTCGGGCGGCCCTGTCGACGGTTGTCAGCCCACCGAGAAAGATCACCTGGATCAGGATGGCCGGTAGGACGTACTCGGGGTAGCTCATGCCACCGGTGTCGATCACTTTGCCCAGAGCGAGGTTGAAGAATACGAAGTTGGCGACGGGCGCCAAAACCGCGAACGGCAGGTCATCGCGCATCGTGGCGAGTACAACGCGCTCGGTCAGAGCAGCAATCGCGGTCACGTGGTGACGCTCTCCGTCAGGTGGATGAACGCTTCGTCCAAGGACGGCTTGCGCAGCGCTATGTCGAGCAGCTCCACGCCAAGCCGGTCCACCCGGCGAAACACCTCCCCAAGCATCGCAACACCGTCGGGCGCGCGCACCGACACGGTGTTCGCGTCGTAGTCGGCTTCGGCGCCGTCGAGATCGGCGACCGCAGAGAAGATCTTGGAGAGGTCGCCGGGATTGACAGGACTCACCGTGCAATAGCCCAGTCCGACGCGGCGCTTGAGGTCTTCGGCGGTCCCGTTGGCGACAATACGACCTTTGTTCAGGACGACGATCGAATCGCTGAGCACGTCGGCTTCTTCGAGATACTGGGTCGTGAGCAGGATGGTGACACCCTGGGCCGACAAGGACGACACCAAGCCCCACACATCCCGGCGACTACGCGGGTCCAACCCGGTTGTCGGCTCGTCGAGAAAGAGCACCTCGGGCGTAACCATCAATCCGGCGGCGATATCGATACGGCGCCGCATGCCACCCGAATAGGTTCGCACCGGCCGGTCGGCGGCGTGCGACATCTCGAACTGATGGATCAAAGCGTCCGCGCGCAGTCGCGCATGTTTGCGCCGCATTCCCCGCAGCCGGCCGAACAACACCAGGTTCTGCCGGCCGGTGAGCTCAAAATCGAGCGCGGCAAGCTGTCCGATGCTCCCGATGCTTGCCCGAACCTGCGCCGGGTCCCGGACGACGTCGTAACCGGCCACGATTGCCCGGCCGGAGGTGGGCCGCAGCAACGTTGACAGGATCTTGATCGTGGTCGTCTTGCCGGCGCCGTTGTGACCGAGCAGGGCACACACCGACCCCGTCGGGACTGCAAAGCTGACGTCCTGCAACGCGTGAGTTGTCCCGTCGAAAGCCTTGGCCACGCTGTCAAGCTCGATCACGAAGACAGACGATACCCGTGTTGGACAGTGTTAGTATCCTCACTCTGTGATTGAGTCCTGCCTTCCCGCTGCCCTGCGGGAGCAAGCGCGTCTGCGCCCCCATCAGACAGCGCTGACGTTCGCTGACTACGAGCGGGATTGGGCGGGCGTCACAGAAAGCTTGACGTGGTCGCAGTTGTATCGGCGAACGCTGAACGTCGCTCGGGAGCTGACGGCGCACGGGTCCACCGGTGATCGCGTGGTGATATCGGCCCCACAAGGACTCGACTACATTGTCGCGTTTCTGGGCGCATTGCAGGCCGGGCAGATCGCCGTTCCGCTGTCCGTTCCGCTGGGCGGTGCCACTGACGAGCGCGTTGGTGCGGTCCTGCGTGACGCGTCGCCGACGGCCATTCTGACCAC
>NZ_JBYCLC010000392.1:0-13183 GCF_057473685.1 Mycobacterium sp. TH-M116
ACGGCGGCATCCGGCGCGGCAGCGACGTCGTCAAGGCTGTGGCGCTGGGTGCGCGGGCGGTGATGATCGGTCGAGCCTATCTGTGGGGTCTGGCCGCGGCCGGCCAGCCGGGCGTGGAAAACGTCCTCGACATCCTGCGTGGAGGGATCGACTCCGCGCTGATGGGGCTGGGGCACGCCTCGGTGCACGACCTGAGCGCCGACGACATCCTGGTGCCGGCCGGGTTCGGTCGGGCGCTGGGCGTGCCGGTCGCGGCCCGGGACCGGGCTCCGACCGGTTGAGGTCCGTGGTGCCTGCGAGGCAACCGTGACGCACGTGTCCTGAGAATCGGGTGCTCGACGAATTCCCCGGAAAAAATTTGATTTCACGGGAAAACGATTGGTGCACGCCAGGTGAATTGGCTTTACCATCGGCGAGTGCCCGTACTCGGCGAATTGGGAAGTGCGACCTCGATCCAGCTCTTCGCGCCGTCGCTGCTGATCCCGCTGGGGTCTACCGAACAGCACGGCCCGCATCTGCCCCTGGACACCGACACGCGCATCGCTACCGCCGTGTCGGCGCGGACCGGGGCGCTTCTCGGGGGGGAGTGGCTGGTCGCCCCCGCCATCGCCTACGGTGCCAGCGGCGAGCACCAGAGCTTCGCCGGAACGGTCTCGATCGGCACCGAGGCGCTGACCATGCTGCTGGTCGAGTACGGCAGGTCGGCCGCCTGCTGGGCCCGACGCCTGGCCTTCGTCAACGGTCACGGTGGCAATAGCGCCGCCCTGGACGCCGCGGTGGGCCGACTGCGTGCCGAGGGCCGCGACGCCGGTTGGGCCCCGTGCGCGGCCGCGGGCGCCGACGCCCATGCCGGCCACACCGAGACCTCGGTGTTGCTTCACCTCTCTCCCGCCGAGGTGCGGACCGACCGGTGGCTGCGCGGCAACGACGCGCCGTTGGCAACGCTGCTGCCCTCGATGCGCCGAGGCGGAGTGGCGGCTGTCAGCCCGGTGGGCGTGCTGGGCGACCCCACGACCGCGACCGCGGACGAGGGCGAGCGCCTCTTCGCGGAGATGGTCGACGGGTGTGTGCGACGCATCGCCCGGTGGCTGCCCGGACCCGACGGGATGCTGACATGAGCCAGCCCCGGCTGCCGGACGGGTTCGCCGTTCAGGTCGATCGCCGCGTGCGGGTGCTCGGCGACGGTGCGGCGCTGCTCGGTGGTTCGCCGACGCGCCTGCTGAAGCTGGCTCCGGCCGCACAGCACCTGCTCTCCGATGGCCGCCTGAAGGTCCGCGACGACGTCAGCGCCCAGCTGGCCCGCACGCTGCTGGACGCCACGGTGGCCCACCCCCGGCCTGCCGGTGGCCCGTCGCACCGCGATGTGACCGTGGTGATTCCGGTGCGCGACGACGTCTGCGGGGTACGACGGCTGGTCAGCTGTCTTCGTGGGCTGCGTGTCGTCGTCGTCGACGACGGTTCGGTCCCGCCGCTCGAGCCGAACGACTTCGCCGGCGCGCACTGCGACGTCGAGGTGCTGCGCCACTCCCGCGCCAAGGGGCCTGCGGCGGCACGTAACACGGGGTTGGCGGCATGCAAGACCGAGTTCGTCGCGTTCCTGGATTCCGACGTCGCGCCGCGCCGTGGCTGGTTGGAGGCTCTGCTCGGTCACTTCTGCGATCCCACCGTCGCACTCGTCGCCCCGCGCATTGTCGGTCTGGCGCACAGCGAGAACGTGGTGGCGCGTTACGAGGCGGTGCACTCCTCGCTGGACCTCGGCGAGCGGGAGGCGCCGGTGCTGCCGCACAGCACGGTCTCCTATGTCCCCAGCGCCGCGATCATCTGCCGCTGTTCGGCGATCCGCGGGGTCGGCGGGTTCGACGAGACCATGCAGTCCGGCGAGGACGTCGACCTGTGCTGGCGTCTCATCGAGGCGGGTGCCCGGCTGCGCTACGAGCCGATCGCGCTGGTCGCCCATGACCACCGCACGCAACTTCGGGATTGGCTGGCACGCAAGGCATTCTACGGCGGCTCGGCCGCCCCGCTGTCGGTGCGCCACCCGGACAAGGCGGCACCGGTGGTCATCTCGGGCTGGGCACTGACCGCCTGGATCCTGATGGCCCTCGGGACCAGCCTCGGCCGGCTGGCCGCGGTCGCGATCGCGCTGTTGACCGGCCGGCGGGTCGCGATGGCGATGCGCAGCGTCGAGACCTCGGCCGGCGACGTGCTGGTGATCGCGGCCCGCGGCCTGTGGTCGGCGGCGCTGCAGTTGGCCTCGGCCGTGTGCCGGCACTATTGGCCCCTGGCGCTGCTCGCGGCGCTGGCGTCCCGCCACTGCAGACGCGTCGTGGTGGTTGCGGCGGTCTTGGACGGGGTGGTGGACTGGCTGCGTCGCCGAGACGCCACTGACGACGACGCCGAACCGATCGGGCTGCTGACGTACGTGCTGCTCAAACGCGTCGACGACCTGGCCTACGGGTTGGGCCTGTGGGGGGGCGTGCTGCGCGAACGCAACCTGCGGGCGCTCAAGCCGCAGATACGCAGCTAGTGGCGCAGGTCCTCGGTCCCCCGACCAGCGGGACCGCAGACTCGGTACCGCGTGCCCACCGAATGGTGTGCCCGGGAATGGATTTCAATCAAACGTTGCGCATCTCACCTACGCTCGATGGATGGATTCACGGCAAGCGAACCGATGACTGGCCGCGCCACTAGCCGCCGTGTGCCCCAGTCAACGGGCGCCTTGACCGCACCCGTCCCGCACAGCGACGTGCTGATCGTCGGCGCGGGGAGCGCCGGATCGGTGGTGGCCGAGCGCCTGTCCGCCGACTCGGGCTGCGCGGTCACCGTCCTCGAGGCGGGACCGGGCCTCGGCGATGCGGAGTTGCTGGCGCTGACCACCAACGGGTTGCAGCTGCCGATCGGCCCGGGCAGTCCGCTGGTGCAGCGTTACCAGACCTGCCTCACCGATCGACCCGAGCGCCGGCTGGCGATTGTGCGCGGTGCCACAGTCGGCGGTTCGGGCGCGGTGAACGGGGGTTACTTCTGCCGTGGGCTACCGCGCGATTTCGACCGGGCGGCCATACCCGGCTGGGCGTGGTCGGACGTTCTCGGACATTTCCGAGCAGTCGAAACGGACCTGGATTTCGACGGTCCGGCACACGGCGACAGTGGACCTGTTCCGGTCCGCCGCACCCGGGAGATGACCGGCGCCTCGGAACGCTTCATCGGCGCCGCCCAAAGAGCCGGGTTCGCGTGGATTTCCGACCTCAACAACGTCGGGAGGGAGGTGGTTTCGGGAGTGGGAGCAGTTCCGCTCAACATCGTGGACGGCATACGCACAGGGCCCGGCGCGGGATTTCTGCTTCCGGCCCTGGGCCGGCCGAACCTGACCCTGCTGGAGCGGACGCGCGCGGTGCGATTGCGGTTCGCAGGCGCCAGCGTGGCCGGCGTCGACGCGATCTGTCCGCGCGGTCCCCTGACGCTGACGGCGAGCCGAATCGTGTTGTGCGCTGGTGCGATCCAGTCAGCGCACCTGTTGATGCTCTCCGGCGTCGGGGACGAGTCGGCGTTGCGGGCCGTCGGAGTGCCGTTGGTGCTGCCCCTACCGGTTGGCCGGTCCTGCAGTGATCACCCGGAATGGCTGCTGCCGACCGACTGGTCGGCCCCGACCAGCAGTCCCGTGCTGGAGGTCGTGCTGAGCACGGAAGATGACATCGAAATCCGTCCCTACACAAGAGGATTCATGGCAATGACCGGTGACGGGGCCCCGGGCCACCCCGACTGGCCACACATCGGTGTGGCGTTGATGCGGCCGCGGGCACGCGGGACCGTCACCCTGGTGTCTTCGGATCCCGCCGTACCGCCGCTGATCGAGCACCACTACGACAGCGAGCCCGACGACATCGCGGCGCTGCGCCGTGGCAGCGAATTGGCCCGCGAATTGTCCAGCGCGCCAGCCTCTGTGGGTGAGCCGCTCTGGTCGACGTCGCAGCACCTGTGCGGAAGTGCGCCGATGGGCACCGATGACGACCCAGGCGCCGTCGTCGATCCCCGCTGCCGGGTGCGGGGAATCGACAACCTGTGGGTGATCGACGGTTCCATTCTGCCGACGATCACCGGGCGTGGCCCCCACGCGACGATCGTGATGCTGGGCCACCGCGCGGCCGAATTCGTCGGGTGAACCGCACCCGCGGCGCGCCGCGCGGGCGCGCCGGTCACTGCGCTGCGGCGCTCCACTGCGTCGCCGGCACGGGCGCCACCGCCGTTTCCTCGCGGGCGACAGCCGCGGGGGCCGCCGCGGGAGAATACGGCGGCGTCGCCGGGGAATAGGCCGCCGAGGCCGCCGCGGCCACCGGGGTCCCGGTGCCGACCGGCATCGGCGACATCGTCGCCGGAGCGACGGTGGCCGCTTCTGCCTGCACCGCGGCCGGGGCGCTCTGGACCAGCGGCACGGAGGCCGGCTCCGCGGCAACCGTCGCCGGGGCATAGGCGGGCGTCGGCGCCTGCGTCGGTGCCGCGAGTGCACCCGTCGGCACCGCGGAGGCCGCCGGCACGGCTGAGATCGGGGCGCTGGCCGCCACCGCTGCCGGGGGCGGCGCAACTGCGGCCGCCAGGGGCGCCGCAGGGGCGGCCGGGGCCGTGGCGCCGGCCAGGCCTGCCGTTGCCGAGGGAACCGCGGCGGCGGCCGAACTCGCCGGCACCGTGGCGGCGGCGGCCGAACTCGCCGGCGCCGCGGTGCTCAGCACACCCTGATGCTCCGCCTGCAGCGGCGAGATGTTGGCCGCCTCGGCGAGGGCATAGTGCGCCGCGCCGCCGTTCATCAATTGCACGAACTGGTCGTGAAAAGCCGCGGCCTGTGCGCTGAGGAGTTGGTAGGCCTGGGCGTGTGCATCGAAGAGCGCAGCGACGCTGGCCGAGACCTCGTCGGCGCCGGGAGGGGTCACGCTCGACGTCAAGCCCACCGCCGCCGAGTTCGCCGAGTCGATGCTCGAGCCGAGATTCCCCAACTCTGCTGCCGCCGAGGACACCTGCTCCGGAACCGCAATCAGGTATGACAATCCACTTCCCCTGTGTGTCGAATCGCGTCAAACCGGATGATATCCCGCCCCCCGGTTTCGCCGAGGACTTTCGGGACAAGATCAAGATACCGCCCGGTCCCGGCGCGGTCGACCTATTCGTGCTTTTGGTGGGGCAACCGGGTGCCGCGCACCCGGCCAACGATAGGGACGGGGCCGCAGGAGAAGGACCGGGCCAAAGATCAGGGCGGGCCGCGCCTCCGGACCGTTGCCGGAGCGAGCGCGACCCGCCGGTGAAGGTGGCGACGTTCATGCGTTCCACGTAGATGGCCACGACAGGTGGCAATGCGCGCGCTCGAATGCGTCAGGCGCGGACATTTCGTCGCAAAAGGCGTGGACTGCACGACGCAGTGCCATGGACATGGTTGTCATTGATGGGTCTTTGCCGGTCACCTCCCTTCGCTCGCTGATGCCACTACACCGAACCGGTGACGCGCGGTGCCGGCCCGGCCCCGTCCCGGTTGACGCCGGGCAGGTCTGCAGGTGAATCCATTTCCGGCAGAAGCGAATCCCGGATCGAATGGCACGTCATCAACATCACACCCACCCCAAGAACGTCGAGATGATCTGTACTTTCGTGAATAGATTTTTGATACCAGAAGGGAGAGATGTTCGCAAGGGGGGGTTGTCGCGAGGAGGGCCGGATCAGGTGCCCTCCGCCCGGCGGTACGCGGAGCCGTTCGACGCTGTCGTCGACGGCCCGAAGGCCGCCGAGTTGTGGGAGTCGGACCGATCCCGCGCCATCGCGCTGCTGATCGGCCCGGGATTTTGCCCGGGGCATGATCGTCAGGCATACTGTTCGGGTTGCCCTGAGCCAGGTTTTTCCCTGGCCGGGCATACGACCAGCGCCCGAACGGGCGCGTCCGGTCCCATCCTTGAGTGCGACTTATCGGCCGCGTTCGGGGCTGCGTGCGGGTGACACACCCGACCGCGGGGGTCGGTGGACCACGACAGGTGAACAGCGGCGCAGCATCCGGCGCGGCGCTAGACCGTCCGAGTATCGGGCGGTCGATCTGCGCGCCGGAGGGCACCAGGTCCGGACATCGGACCACATGAGCGGACGAGGCCCGGACACGGGCCTCACGAGGGAATCAGGTAGGGAGAGGCGTGGCGGGACAGAAGATCCGCATCAGGCTTAAGGCCTACGACCACGAGGCCATCGACGCGTCGGCGCGAAAGATCGTCGAAACCGTCGTCCGCACCGGTGCCAGCGTCGTAGGGCCGGTGCCGCTGCCGACCGAGAAGAACGTGTACTGCGTCATCCGCTCCCCGCACAAGTACAAGGATTCGCGGGAGCACTTCGAGATGCGTACGCACAAGCGGTTGATCGACATCCTCGATCCGACACCCAAGACCGTCGACGCCCTGATGCGCATCGATCTTCCCGCCAGCGTCGACGTCAACATCCAGTAGGAGATCCAGAGCTCATGGCGAGACAGGGTAATTCCGCCGCAAGGCGGGGCATTCTGGGCACCAAGCTCGGGATGACGCAGGTGTTCGACGAGAACAACAGGGTCGTTCCGGTGACCGTGGTCAAGGCCGGCCCGAACGTGGTGACGCGAATCCGCACCCCCGAGCGCGACGGCTACAGCGCCGTGCAGCTGGCCTACGGCGAGATCAGTCCACGCAAGATCAACAAGCCGGTGACCGGCCAGTACGCCGCCGCGGGCGTCAACCCGCGGCGCCACCTGGCCGAATTGCGACTCGAGGACGCGCAGGCGGCCGCCGAGTACGAGGTCGGCCAGGAGTTGACGGCCGAGGTCTTCGTCGACGGCGCCTACGTGGACGTGACCGGAACCTCGAAGGGGAAAGGCTTCGCCGGCACCATGAAGCGGCACGGCTTCCGCGGCCAGGGCGCCAGTCACGGCGCCCAGGCGGTGCACCGACGCCCGGGGTCCATCGGCGGCTGCGCCACCCCCGCTCGGGTGTTCAAGGGCACGCGCATGGCCGGCCGGATGGGCAACGACCGGGTGACGGTCCAGAACCTGGTGGTGCACAAGGTTGATACCGAGAACGGCGTGCTGCTGATCAAAGGTGCGATCCCCGGGCGCACCGGTGGACTCGTCATGGTCCGGAGCGCGGTCAAACGAGGTGAGAAGTAATGGCACTCAAAATCGACGTCAAGACGCCGGACGGCAAGGTGGACGGATCGGTCGAACTGCCCGCCGAGTTGTTCGATGCGCCCGCGAACATCGCGCTGATGCATCAGGTCGTCACTGCGCAGCGGGCGGCGGCCCGGCAGGGCACGCATTCGACCAAGACGCGCGGCGACGTCAGCGGTGGCGGCCGCAAGCCGTATCGACAGAAGGGCACCGGGCGCGCCCGGCAGGGTTCGACGCGGGCCCCGCAGTTCACCGGCGGTGGCACCGTGCACGGCCCCAAACCGCGCGACTACAGCCAGCGCACGCCCAAGAAGATGATCGCCGCGGCGCTACGCGGAGCACTTTCCGACCGGGCGCGCAACGGGCGCATCCACGCGGTCACCGAGTTGGTGCCCGGACAGACGCCCTCGACCAAGAACGCCAAGGCGTTCCTGGACAGCCTGACCGACCGCAAACAGGTGCTGGTGGTCATCGGCCGCAGCGACGAGACCGGCAGGAAAAGCGTCCGCAACCTGCCCGGTGTGCACGTTTTGTCCCCGGGTCAGCTCAACACCTACGACGTGCTGCATGCCGATGACGTGGTGTTCAGCGTCGAGGCGCTGAACACCTACATCGCCGCGAACACGACCAGCTCCGAGGAGGTTTCGGCCTGATGGCTACCCTCGCCGACCCGCGCGACGTCATCCTGGCGCCGGTCATCTCCGAGAAGTCCTACGGGCTGCTCGACGACAACGTGTACACGTTCGTGGTACACCCCGATTCGAACAAGACGCAGATCAAGATCGCCGTCGAGAAGATCTTCTCCGTGAAGGTCTCATCGGTGAACACCGCAAACCGGCAGGGCAAACGCAAGCGCACCCGGACCGGATACGGCAAGCGCAAGAACACCAAACGGGCCATTGTGACCTTGGCGCCGGGCAGCAAGCCGATCGACCTGTTCGGAGCACCGGCCTAGCCGGCTAGCCGCGTGTGAGAGAGAGACCTGATTAGACATGGCAATTCGCAAGTACAAGCCGACGACCCCTGGTCGTCGTGGCGCGAGCGTGTCCGATTTCGCCGAGATCACGCGGTCGACGCCCGAGAAGTCGTTGGTGCGCCCGTTGCACGGTCACGGTGGGCGCAACGCCCACGGACGGATCACCACCCGGCACAAGGGCGGCGGCCACAAGCGTGCCTACCGGGTGATCGATTTCCGTCGCAACGACAAGGACGGCGTCAACGCCAAGGTCGCGCACATCGAGTACGACCCGAACCGCACCGCCAACATCGCGCTGCTGCACTATCTGGACGGCGAGAAGCGCTACATCATTGCGCCGCACGGACTTTCGCAGGGTGACGTGGTGGAGTCGGGTGCCAACGCGGACATCAAACCGGGCAACAACCTGCCGCTGCGCAACATCCCGGCCGGTACCGTCATCCACGCTGTGGAGCTGCGGCCGGGCGGCGGCGCCAAGCTCGCGCGGTCTGCCGGGTCCGGCATCCAGCTGCTCGGCAAGGAGGGAAGCTACGCGTCGGTGCGTATGCCCAGCGGGGAGATACGCCGGGTCGACGTGCGCTGCCGTGCCACCGTCGGCGAGGTGGGCAACGCCGAGCAGGCGAACATCAACTGGGGCAAGGCCGGCCGCATGCGGTGGAAGGGCAAGCGCCCCTCGGTCCGTGGCGTGGTGATGAACCCGGTGGACCACCCGCACGGCGGTGGTGAGGGCAAGACCTCCGGTGGCCGCCATCCCGTCAGTCCGTGGGGCAAGCCCGAGGGCCGGACCCGTCATCCCAACAAGGCCAGCAACAAACTCATCGTCCGGCGCCGTCGCACCGGCAAGAAGCACGGACGGTAGCGCGCGGTGACGATGCAGAGCGCGCAGCGCGATGAGGCGAAGCCGCGCAACACGAACAAGTCTCGGGAGCACTCATGCCACGCAGCCTGAAGAAGGGTCCTTTCGTCGACGACCACCTGCTCAAGAAGGTGGACGCGCAGAACGAGAAGAACACCAAGCAGGTCATCAAGACCTGGTCTCGGCGTTCGACGATCATTCCGGACTTCATCGGTCACACCTTTGCGGTGCACGACGGACGCAAGCACGTGCCGGTGTTCGTCTCCGAGGCCATGGTGGGTCACAAGCTCGGCGAGTTCGCGCCGACGCGCACCTTCAAGGGCCACATCAAGGACGACCGCAAGAGCAAGCGCCGATGAGGGTTCGCGCGATGAACGAAGGATCGAGATGACCACCACTGAATACCCCTGCGCGGTCGCCAAAGCGCGGTTCGTGCGGGTGTCGCCGCGAAAGGCGCGCCGGGTGATCGACCTGGTGCGTGGCAGGTCGGTGGCCGACGCGCTCGACATCCTGCGCTGGGCGCCGCAGGCCGCCAGCGAGCCGGTCGCCAAGGTGATCGCGAGCGCGGCGGCGAACGCGCAGAACAACGCCGGCCTGGACCCGTCGACTCTGGTGGTCGCCACGGTGTATGCCGACGAGGGTCCGACCGCCAAGCGCATCCGGCCGCGTGCTCAGGGACGGGCGTTCCGGATCCGCAAGCGCACCAGCCACATCACTGTGGTCGTGGAAAGCCGCCCGGTCCGCGACGAGCGGTCGGCGAAGTCGACGCGGGCCCGCCGCGCCGAGGCCAGCAAGGCCGCCGCCAAGAAGGCGCCGGCCAGAACAGAGCCTGCCGGCCAGACGCCTGAGACTGCTGACGCGAAGGGAGGCTCAGACTAGTGGGCCAGAAGATCAATCCGCACGGCTTCCGTCTGGGCATCACCACCGACTGGAAGTCGCGGTGGTACGCCGACAAGCAGTACGCCGACTACGTCAAGGAAGACGTCGCGATCCGCCGGCTGCTGTCCACTGGCCTGGAGCGCGCCGGGATCGCCGACGTGGAGATCGAGCGGACCCGTGACCGCGTCCGCGTCGACATCCACACCGCCCGTCCCGGCATCGTCATCGGCCGCCGCGGCACCGAGGCCGACCGGATCCGCGCTGATCTGGAGAAGTTGACCGGCAAGCAGGTCCAGCTCAACATCCTCGAGGTGAAAAACCCCGAGGCCCAAGCGCAATTGGTGGCCCAGGGCGTCGCCGAGCAGTTGAGCAATCGCGTGGCGTTCCGTCGCGCGATGCGCAAGGCGATCCAGTCGGCGATGCGCCAACCCAACGTCAAGGGCATCCGGGTGCAGTGCTCCGGGCGCCTCGGCGGCGCCGAGATGAGCCGCTCGGAGTTCTACCGGGAAGGCCGCGTGCCGCTGCACACCCTGCGTGCCGACATCGACTACGGCCTGTACGAGGCCAGGACCACCTTCGGTCGGATCGGCGTGAAGGTGTGGATCTACAAGGGCGACATCGTCGGCGGAAAGCGCGAATCGTCCGCCGCCGCGCCGGCCGGCGCCGAGCGACCACGCCGCGATCGGCCCTCGGGTACCCGTCCCCGTCGCAGCGGGGCGTCGGGCACCACGGCGACCAGCACCGAGGCCGGGCGCGCCGCGGGCGCTGACGAAGGCGCGGCGCCCACTGCCGGCGAAGGTGCACCGGCCCTCGAAACGCAGAGCACGGAGAGCTGAATCATGCTGATTCCCCGCAAAGTCAAGCATCGGAAGCAACACCATCCCCGCCAGCGCGGCATCGCCAGCGGTGGCACGCAGGTCAGCTTCGGCGACTACGGTATCCAGGCGCTTGAGCACGCCTATGTCACCAACCGGCAGATCGAGTCCGCCCGTATCGCCATCAACCGGCACATCAAGCGTGGCGGCAAGGTGTGGATCAACGTCTTCCCGGACCGTCCGCTGACCAAGAAGCCCGCCGAAACCCGCATGGGTTCGGGTAAGGGTTCCCCGGAGTGGTGGGTGGTCAACGTGAAACCGGGACGGGTGCTGTTCGAGCTGAGCTACCCGAACGAGGCGACCGCCCGGGCGGCGCTCACCCGAGCGATTCACAAGTTGCCGATCAAGGCCCGCATCGTCACCCGAGAGGATCAGTTCTGATGGCAGTGGGAATTTCGCCTGGCGAACTGCGTGAGCTCGCCGACGAAGAGCTGATGGAACGCCTGCGTGAATCCAAGGAGGAGCTGTTCAACCTGCGCTTCCAGATCGCGACCGGGCAGCTCAGCAACAACCGCCGGCTCCGTACGGTGCGTCAGGAAATCGCGCGCGTCTACACCGTGCTGCGGGAACGAGAACTGGGCCTGGCTTTTGGGCCCGACGGTGCCGATGGTAAGGAATCGTGATGGCTGAAGCCAAGACCGAAAAGGGCGACAAGCACACTCCGCGCAACCCCAAGATCCGTGGCCGGCGCAAGACCCGCATCGGCTACGTGGTGAGCGACAAGATGCAGAAGACCATCGTGGTCGAACTCGAAGACCGGGTACGTCACCCGTTGTACGGCAAGATCATCCGTACCACCACGAAGGTCAAGGCGCACGACGAGAACAGCACCGCCGGCATCGGCGACCGCGTCGCGCTGATGGAGACGCGTCCGTTGTCGGCGACCAAGAGATGGCGGCTGGTGGAAATCCTGGAGAAGGCCAAGTAGCCGGAAAACACTCCCGCACTCGCGCGAGCAGTCCCCCGCAAGCGGGAGGTACCCGCAGCGAAAGCCCCTGGCGCCCCGGCGTGTCAGGGGCTTTCGCGTCTTCTCCCGCGGGCGGCGGTGGGGGCCGTGTACGCTCCGACGCGAGGCAGGCTATACCGAGAGCGGGGAGCGTGAAGGATGGCGATTGAGTCGGCGGAGTCTGGGCGGTCGGGGCAGTTTGGCGGCAAGATCGCGCTGGACATCCGGGACTCCGAGCCGGACTGGGGTCCATTCGCTGCGCCGGTGGCGCCGGAGAACTCGCCGAACGTGCTCTACCTGGTATGGGATGACATCGGCATCGCGACGTGGGATTGTTTCGGCGGCCTGGTCGAGATGCCGGCGATGACGCGGATCGCCGACCGCGGGGTCCGGCTGTCACAGTTCCACACCACCGCGCTGTGCTCGCCGACGCGGGCTTCGCTGTTGACCGGACGCAACGCCACCACCGTCGGGATGGCCACCATCGAGGAGTTCACCGAGGGCTTCCCCAACGCCAACGGTCGCATCCCGGCAGAGACTGCGCTGATCTCGGAGGTGCTCGCCGAACGCGGCTACAACACGTACTGCATCGGCAAATGGCACCTGACCCCGTTGGAAGAGTCCAACCTGGCGTCGACCAAGCGGCACTGGCCCACCTCACGCGGTTTCGAGCGGTTCTACGGCTTCCTCGGCGGCGAGACCGACCAGTGGTACCCGGACCTCGTCTACGACAACCACCCCGTCAGTCCGCCGGGGGCACCGGAAGACGGCTATCACCTCTCGAAAGACCTCGCCGACAAGACAATCGAATTCATCCGCGACGCCAAGGTGATCGCCCCGGACAAGCCGTGGTTCAGCTACGTGTGCCCGGGCGCCGGGCACGCGCCGCACCACGTCTTCGCGGAGTGGGCCGACCGCTACGCCGGCACGTTCGACATGGGCTACGAGCGCTACCGCGAGATCGTGCTGGAAAACCAGAAGTCGCTCGGGCTCGTGCCGCCGGACACCGAAATGTCGGCGGTCAATCCGTACGCCGACGTGACCGGACCCGACGGCCAGCCGTGGCCGCTGCAGGACACGGCCCGGCCGTGGGATTCGCTGAACGACGAAGAGAAGAAGCTGTTCAGCCGGATGGCCGAGGTCTTCGCCGGGTTCCTGAGCTACACCGACGACCAGATCGGCAGGATCCTGGACTATCTCGAGGAATCCGGCCAGTTGGACAACACCATCATCGTGGTGATCTCCGACAACGGGGCCAGCGGTGAGGGCGGACCGAACGGGTCGGTGAACGAGGGCAAGTTCTTCAACGGGTACATCGACACCGTCGAGGAGAGCATGAAGTTCTTCGACCGCCTGGGCGGACCGGAGACCTACAACCACTACCCGATCGGCTGGGCGATGGCCTTCAACACGCCTTACAAGCTCTACAAGCGCTACGCCTCCCACGAGGGCGGGATCGCCGACGCGGCCATCATCTCCTGGCCCAACGGGATCG
>NZ_JBYCLC010000393.1:0-7538 GCF_057473685.1 Mycobacterium sp. TH-M116
TGTGCGCGCAACCCCCGGCGTGCCCAGTCGACCCGCCAGCCAGGGCAGCGCGGCCGCGAAGGCCCGGTCCGCGAACGGCCAATCGTGCTTGCCCGGCTGGGGGACCACCGCGCAGTCGATTCCGTTGGCACGGCCGGACACACAAAGCGCATAGGCCGCCGCGGTCTGGTTGCCGGGATCGGCGGCCGCTTCCCGCGCCGCGCGACGGACTGCGCCGCTGTCTGCCGGCACGGCGTCGCGGCGCGGCGGCGGGCCAACCGAGGAAATCGTGAACCAGCCGGCCACGTCGCGGTACGGCCCGTGCCGCGCGATCACCGTGGTCGGGTCGAATGCCGCCCAGGCGTCGGCATCGCCGCCGAACAGCCTGGCGACGGTCTGGGCCTTGTTGCCGGCGTTCGGGGAGAAGTCGCCGGCAACGTCGAGGAAGGCGCTGAACATCTCGGGATGCATGACGGTCAGGTCCACCGCGCAGGTTCCGCCCATGGACCAGCCCGCGACACCCCATCGAGACCGATCGGGGCTGACGCCGAAATTCGCAACCATGTAGGGCACAACATCTTTGGTCAGATGGTCGGCGGCATTTCCGCGAACGCCATTGACGCATTCGGTGTCGTTGTTGAAAGCGCCACCGGAGTCGACGAACACCAACACCGGCGCCTTGCCGTCATGCGCGGCCGCGAAGTCGTCGATCGTCTTGACCGCGTTGCCCGCCCGCATCCAGTCCGCGGGTGTGTTGAACTGCCCCCCGATCATCATCACCGTCGGCAACGGTGGCGGCGGGCTGCTGGCAAACCACTCCGGCGGCAGGTAGACCAGCTCGCCGCGGTGCTTGAAATGGGATGCGTCCGAGGGGATGACCGCCGGCAGCACGGTGCCGTGCGGTGGTCGGGCCCCCTTGTTTGCCATCGCGGTGACGGTGGCCCGGTCGGCCTGATCGGGCAGCGGGCCGGAGATGACCTGGCTCCACGCAGACTGCACCGTCGGGAAGTAGCCAACCCACACGTTGAGCACCAGCGCCGTGCTGAGCGCACATAGCGGCACGGCTACCAGCGCCACGCCACGCCGCCATCGCCGCGCGCTGCCCCAGCCCAGGATCAGCACGGCCACGGCCATGCCGGTCAACGTGATCCAGAGCCACAGTGCTGAGGGCGCGGGGTCCTCGGAGAGACCGCGGTCAACGATGTACCAGTGTGTGAGGTAGGCCGCCACCCCACCGACCAGGACCGCCGCCGGCAGCCACACCGCCCGCCAGCGCCGTGAGCGCCAGCCGACGGCAAGCGTCAGCGTCACCGCGGTTGCCACCTGGATCGTCGTCGGCACCCAGCCATGCATCAACGAGATATGACCGGTGGCGAGCAACCGGTCCGTGGCATCGGTCATCGACGCTGTCACATGGTCCAGTGTGAGCCATTGTTAACTCGCCCGGAACATATTCATCCACGTGTCGGACTGGCTGGCAGGTCCGCCTGGGGCTAAGGCGGGCCTAATACCGGTCTAATGCGGCTTTGCCAGCGGGAACGGCAGCGTCTCGCGGATGCTGCGGCCGGTGATCAGCATGACGACGCGGTCGATGCCCATCCCCAGCCCGCCGGTCGGCGGCATCGCATACTCCATGGCCTGCAGGAAGTCCTCGTCGAGCTGCATGGCCTCGGGATCTCCGCCGGCAGCCAGCAGCGACTGCTCCTGCAAGCGGCGCCGCTGCTCGACCGGGTCGGTCAGCTCGCTGTAGGCGGTGCCCAACTCCACCCCCCACGCCACCAGATCCCACCGCTCGGCGACGCCGGCGCGGCTGCGGTGCGGCCGGGTCAACGGCGACACCGACGTCGGGAAATCGGTGTAGAAGGTCGGCGCCTCGGTGTGCTGCTCGACCAGGTGCTCGTAGAGCTCGAGCACCACCGCGCCGGCATCCCAGTGCGGTCGGCAGGGGATGCGCGCAGCGTCGCACAGCTTGCGCAGCGCGGCCAGGGGCGTGTCGGGGTCGATGTGTTCTCCGAGCGCTTCGGACAACGCGTCGTGCACTGTTTTCACCGGCCATCTACCGGAGATGTCGACCGGTTCGAGGCCGGCTCCGTGGGCGCCGCCGCGGGGTCGCATCGCGATCTGCTCACCATGGGCTGCCTCGGCGGCATTCTGGATGATTTCGCGGCAGGCGTCGATCCATACCGCGTAGTCGGCATGCGCCTGGTAGGCCTCCAGCAGGGTGAACTCCGGGTTGTGGCTGAAGTCGGCACCTTCGTTGCGGAACGCCCGGCCCATCTCGAACACCCGCTCCATGCCGCCGACGCACAACCGCTTGAGGTAGAGCTCCGGCGCGATGCGCAGGAACAGGTCCATGTCGTAGGCATTGATGTGGGTGACGAACGGACGCGCGGTGGCGCCGCCGTGGACCTGCTGCAGGATTGGGGTCTCGACCTCGATGAATCCTTTGGCGCACAATGTGTCCCGCACCGAGCGCACAATTCTGCTGCGTGCCGTGATCAGCTCGCGTGACTCGGGATTGACCGCCAGGTCGACGTAGCGCGTCCGCACCCGCGCCTCCGGGTCGGTCAAGCCTTTCCACTTGTTGGGCAGGGGCCGTAGGCACTTGCCCACCATCCGCCAGTCGTGCACGAGCAACGAGCGGGTGCCCTTTTTGCTGAAACCCATGTGCCCTGTCACCTCGACCAGGTCGCCGAGGTCGACCGCGCCGGTGAAGTCGGCGTTGCGCCCGCGGACCAGGCGCGAATTGTCCAGCAGCACTTGGATTTCGCCTGACCAGTCGCGTAGCTGGCAGAAGATGACTCCGCCGTAGTCGCGGATGCGCAGGATCCGTCCCGCCACCGAGATGATCTCCCGGTCGTGCGCGTCGTGCGCGTCGTGCGCGTCGAGCGCGTCGAGCGCCCGGGCAATCGTGTGGCTGGGGGGAGACCCGACGGGGTAGGCGTCCACGCCGCTGCGCTGCAGCATCTCCAGCTTGGCGAGTCGCACCCGCACCTGTTCGGGCAGGTGGGCCCAGTACTCGTCGGTGTCCGCGCGTCGCAGGCTGCGGACGTCGGGCGCCGACCCGTCGGGATGCAGCAACCCGGACTCGACCAGCCGGGGCGGCACGGCCGGGTGGTGACCCGTATGCGTCTCGTCGCGCCGGCTGAACGGCAACACCAGGAAACCTTCGGCCATCGCCGAAGCGACCCCGACCCGCGGAATCAGCCGCGCGTCCTCGTAGCAGGCGTAGCGGGGGACCCATTCGGGGTGGTATTTGACGTTCGAGCGGTACAGCGTCTCCAGCTGCCACCACCGGGAGAAGAACAGCAGGAAGCCGCGCCACAGCCGGGCAATCGGGCCGGCGCCGAGTTGGGCACCCTGTTCGAACGCCGAACGGAACATCGCGAAATTCAGGGAGACCCGGGTGATGCCGAGTTGTTCGCCGTTGAGGGTCAACTCGCTGACCATGAGCTCGATGGTTCCGTTGGGGGAGTGCGGGGCACGGCGCATCAGGTCCAGCGAGACGCCGGTGGTTCCCCACGGGACCAGGGAGAGCATCGCCACGACGTCGCCGTCGCGGTCGAGCGCCTCGACCAGCAGACAGTCCCCGTCGGCGGGGTCGCCGAGCCGGCCCAGCGCCATCGAGAAGCCGCGCTCGGAGGCGGTGTCGCGCCACGCGTTGGCGCGTTCGATGGTCTTGGTCATCTCGTCGGCGGGGACGTCGCGATGCCGCCGGATCCGCACCGTGAGTCCCGCCCTGCGGGCCCGCGTCACCGCCTGGCGCACCCCGCGCATGTCCGGCCCGGACAGCCGATAGTCGGCGGTCCGCAAAATGGCCTCGTCGCCCAGTTCCAGCGCGTTGAGGCCGGCCTCACGATAAGCCCGGGCTCCTTCGGAACTGGCGCCCGTCACGCCGGGCGCCCAGCCGTATGCCTTGCAGAGGCTCAACCACGCGTTGATGGCCTGCGACCAGGCCCTCGGGTCACCGATCGGGTCGCCGCTGGCCAGGCAGACCCCCACCTCGACCCGGTAGGTGATGGCGGCGCGGCCGCTGCTCGCGAACACCACCGATTTGTCGCGCCGCGTCGCGAAGTATCCCAGGGAGTCGTCCTTGCCGAACAACTCGACGAGCCCGCGGATGGCGGACTCGTCCTGCCCGGTGAGCGCGTTCTCGGCCCGCTGGGACTGGAAGAGCACGATCGTCGCCGCGATCAGCGCGAGCGCGCCGAACAACCCGAAGATGGCGTTCAAGATCAGGTGTGGCCGGCCGGTGAACAGGTCGGGATCGGCCAAGGCGAAGCCGATCACTCGGTTGACCACGTAGGGGAGCCGGTCTTGGCGCGCCAGTGATCCGGGCCAGAGCTCGACCAGGCCCCAGGAAACCAGGATCCCGATCGCGCCGGCGGCGAACAGCACCGCGGCCGCCTTGAACAGGGCGCCCCTGCGGACCTTGGCCCAGAATTCCCGGTACGCCAGAACAAGGACGACGGCCGCCACGACGTGCGCCGCGAACCCCAGGTTTTCGCCGAAGATCTCGGCGGGGCTGTTGTCGCCCGCGGCGATCTCGGCGGCGTTGAGCGCCGCGGAAAGGACCATGTTTCCCAGCAGCAGTGCCCAGGCGATGCGCTTGCGGGCACTCAGCGCGGCGGCCAGCAATGCCAACACGAACGACCAGGCGATGCTGGTGTCGGGGAAGTTGAACAGGTAGCTGTTGATGAACTCCCGCGGCACCCTGATCAGCACGCGGACCAGCGGCGACACGCTGGCCACCAGCGAGACCGTCGCGATGACGCCGACGGTCCAACCGGCGGCCGCCGGTACCCAGTGATAACGGGAAGCCGACTGGCTGCCGGAACGCGGCGAAACGACAGTCACAGACCGCGAGGATATTCGTTCAATCCGGGAAAAGCCTCGCGAAGCGCCCGGCACGGCTCATGGAGTTCGGTGACGCTGCGCCCGGCCCGGCGTGTGCCGCCGACACGCGCAAGTGCGGGGAAAAGCTCCGGTGCTGCTAGACTCGGCTGCGCGACCATCCCGGCGAACGCCAGGAACGTTAAGTGGAGTCCCACTCCCACCGCTGGCCGAAAGAATTGACAAGGCTCAGCGGTCCGGTCACAGGCACTCTCGGTGCCTGTTCCGCGGTGACGCGGGCGGCGTGACAGCTCTCGCCGCGATCGGTCGGCATGGGCCCTGCTGAGGCAGGGCTTTTTTGCTGATGGTGTGGTTCTCCCCTTGCGAATCCGGACTGCCCAGGCGCTGGTCGTGACTACCCGACAACGCCCACCCAGGGAGGCCCCATCAGCACTGAGACCCGCGTCAACGAGCGCATCCGCGTACCTGAAGTCCGATTGATCGGCCCAGGGGGAGAACAGGTAGGCATAGTGCGCATCGAAGACGCACTGCGCGTCGCCGCGGACGCCGATCTCGACCTCGTCGAAGTTGCGCCGAACGCCAGACCACCGGTCTGCAAGATCATGGACTACGGCAAGTACAAGTACGAGGCGGCGCAAAAGGCGCGCGAATCCCGCCGGAACCAGCAGCAGACCGTCGTCAAAGAGCAGAAGCTGCGGCCCAAGATCGACGACCACGACTACGAGACCAAAAAGGGCCACGTAGTGCGCTTCCTGGAGGCGGGGTCGAAGGTGAAAGTCACCATCATGTTTCGCGGACGTGAGCAGTCGCGGCCCGAGTTGGGCTATCGGCTGCTCCAGCGGCTGGGTTCGGACGTCGCCGAATTCGGATTCGTCGAAACGTCGGCCAAACAGGACGGCCGCAACATGACGATGGTGCTGGCACCGCACCGGGGCGCGAAAACCCGCGCCAGGGCGCAGTATCCGGAAGGGCCGGGGGCCGGGCCGGCCCCGGCTGCCGACGGAAGCGCTGACCCCGCGCCTTCATCCAACTGACCTGACACCTGGACAGCACACCAGCAGAACGGGAGAGACATGCCCAAGGCCAAGACCCACAGCGGTGCGGCAAAGCGGTTCCGGCGCACCGGGACCGGAAAGATCGTCCGCCAGCGCGCCAACCGCCGGCACCTGTTGGAGCACAAGCCGACCAAACGGACTCGGCGGCTGGACGGCCGCACGACCGTTTCAGCCAACGACACCAAGCGTGTCAACTCGATGCTGAACGGCTGACCATCGAACCGGGCCGGTCCGCGACCCGGCGCCGGTACCTGACCAGTTACATCCGAGCGAGAGTAGGAACATCTCATGGCACGCGTAAAGCGCGCGGTCAACGCCCACAAGAAGAGGCGCAGCATCCTGAAGGCCTCAAAAGGCTATCGGGGCCAGCGCTCCCGGCTCTACCGCAAAGCCAAAGAGCAGCAGCTGCATTCACTGAACTACGCCTACCGCGACCGTCGGGCGCGCAAGGGCGAGTTCCGTAAGCTGTGGATCTCGCGGATCAACGCGGCCGCGCGCGCCAACGACATCACCTACAACCGGCTGATCCAGGGACTCAAGGCCGCGGGCGTCGACGTGGACCGCAAGAACCTCTCCGACATCGCGATCACCGACCCCGCGGCGTTCACCACGCTCGTCGGGGTGGCGCGGGCGGCGCTGCCCGAGGACGTCAACCGCCCGTCGGGAGAGGCTGCCTGAATCCGGGCACCTTCGGTGCTGACCGAACGCTCGGCCCGCGTGGTCGCTGCGGTCAAACTTCACCGCCATGTCGGCCGCCGGCGCGCCGGGCGGTTCCTGGCCGAAGGCCCTCACCTGGTCCAGGCCGCCGCGGCCCGGGGACTGGCCCGGGAGGTCTTCGCCACCGAACCGGCCGCTCAACGGCATGCCGCGCTGGTCGACGCGCTGGATTGCCCGGTCCACCTTGTCACCAAGCGGGCCGCGAAGGCGCTCTCGGACACCGTCACGCCGGCGGGGCTGATCGCGGTGTGCGAACTGCCGGAAACGAGGATCGAGGACGTGCTGGCCGCCCGGCCGCGGCTGGTCGCGGTGGCCGTGGAGATCAGTGAGCCGGGCAATGCGGGCACGCTGATCCGCATCGCCGACGCGATGGGCGCGGGAGCAGTGCTTTTCGCCGGCCGCAGCGTCGACCCGTACAACGGCAAATGCCTGCGGGCGTCTGCCGGCAGTGTGTTCTCGGTGCCGGTCGTCGTCGCTCCCGACGCCCACGACGCCCTCGCGGCACTGCGCGGCGCCGGCCTGCAGGTGTTGGCCACCGCGCTGGACGGTGAGACGCGTCTGGACGACGCCGACCGGGTGCTCAGCGCGGCGACGGCATGGCTGTTCGGGCCGGAATCCCAGGGCCTGCCGGCCGAGTTCGCGGCGGCCGCGGACCACCGGGTGTGCATCCCGATGGCGGGCGGCGCCGAAAGCCTCAACGTCGCCGCCGCCGCGGCGATCTGCCTCTACGAGAGCGCACGCGCCTTGGGTCTGCTGGCGCGTTCGTAGAAGAACCCAGGTGGCGGCGCGACCGCGCCAGAGCAGCCGACGCGGTGTGACACCGGCGTGAGCACGTCCCTCGCTGCGACGTGTGACACACCTGTAGCGAGTCTCGTTGCCTGCCTCTGCGCGGAGCACCTAACGTAAGACGAGTGGAAGTCGCGCCGCGCGATC
>NZ_JBYCLC010000394.1:0-6182 GCF_057473685.1 Mycobacterium sp. TH-M116
AGCGCAGCCCGGCCAGATCCGCCAACCCGTACCACGCCGTCAAAAACGCCACCGGCACGCCCGCGGCCCGCGTCAGCGACCAGCCGTGCGGCACGCGCGCCACCAACCGCCGGTCCACCGTCGCTTCGGAACCCGCCAGCCCCACGATCCCCAGCACGGCGTCGCCGACGGCCAAGCCCGTCACATCCGGGGCGACCTCGACCACGGTGCCCGCCCCCTCGGCGCCCAGCTGCGCAGCACCGGGATACATGCCCAAGGCCACCAGCACATCCCGGAAATTCACGCCTGCCGCGGCCAGTGACACCCGCACCTGCCCGGCCGCCAGTTCCGCGCGCGGACACTGCTGCACCATCACGTCGTCCAACGTCCCGCCGCCGCCGGCGGCCAGCCGCCAGCCGTCGCCGGGCAACCGCAACAACGGCGGGGAAGCAACCGGCCTCAGCCGGGCGCCGTGGACTACTCCGTCGCGAACCACCAATTGCGGTTCTGCGCAGGCAAGCAGGGCCTCCACCTGGACGGAACCATCCGAATCGACCAGCACGAAGCGGCCCGGGTGCTCGGCCTGTGCCGAGCGAATCAGGCCCCACACCGCCGCGCCGGCCAGGTCGTCGACGCCCTCGTCGGCCAGGGCCACCGCCCCGCGGGTCGACACCACCAACGGCCCCGACTCCTCCCGGGCCAGCCTGGACTGCAACACCGACAGCGCCTCGCTGGTGGCCGCGTGCACCGCGGCGATCACCCCCCCGCCCTCGTGCGACAACTGCCACACCGAGTGCGCACCACCGGCCGTGTTGTCACCCGGAGACACCGGCGACCACGCCACCTCGAGGAGACCGTCACGGCTCGGGCGGCCGCCGGCCGCGGCCAACTGCTCAGCAGAAACCGGACGAAGCGCCAATTCCCGCACCGACAACACCGGCATGCCCGTCGCGTCGGCCAGTTCGACCCGCACCGCGCCGTCGCCTGCCGGCGCCAGCCGCACCCGGACCTGCGATGCGCCGGCCGCGTGCAGACGCACTCCCTGCCAGGAGAACGGCAGCACGGCGGACGCGTGCTCGTCGGCGACTCCGAGCGCATGCAACGCCGCGTCGAGCACGACCGGATGAATCCCGAAGCCGTCCATCGCCACATCGGCGGTCCGCGGAACCTCGACCTCGGCGAAAACCTCGGCTCCGCGCCGCCACGCCGCCCGCAGGCCGCGGAACGCGGGACCGTAGCCGTAGCCGCGGCCGGCGAGCCCGTCATAGGCCCCGGCGACGTCCACCGCCGTCGCGCCGACGGGCGGCCACACCGCCATGTCCTCGCCGGGTTCCACCGCGCCCGCGCCCAAGGCGCCTTCCGCGTGCAGAGTCCACCCCGAATCCGGTTCGGGTGCCGCCGAATACACCTCGAACATCCGAGTACCGCGTTCGTCGGCGGCACCGACCACCACCTGTACCGCCACCCCGCCGGACGCGGGCACCAGCAACGGCGCCGACAACGTCAGCTCCTCGATCACCGGGCAGCCGACTTCGTCACCAGCCCGAAACACCAGCTCGACGAACCCCGCTCCGGGAAACAGCACCACCCCACCCACGGCATGGTCGGCCAGCCACGGCTGGGTGCCCACCGACAGGCGGCCTGTCAACACCACCGCAGCCGAATCCGGACGCGCAACCACAGCGCCCAGCAGCGGATGCCCGGCCCCCACCAATCCCAGACCGCCCGCATCCCGCGACCCCACCGACGAGGCCGGCAGCCAGAACCGGCGCCGCTGGAACGCATACGTCGGCAGCGGCACCGTGCGGGCGTCCAGGCCCGCGAACACCACGCGCCAGTCCACGCCGACCCCGGCGGCGAAAAGCCGGCCCGCCGCGGTGAGAAGTGCGTCGACCTCGGGCCGGTCCTTGGGCATCGTCACCACAGACATGGACCGGTCATCGCTCAGGCTCTGCTGCACCGAGGCCGTCAACGCCGCACCGGGGCCCACCTCGAGGAAGACCCCCGTCCCCAGCGACTCGGCCAGGTGCACTCCGTCGAGGAAGCGTACCTGCCGGCGCACGTGCTCCACCCAGTAGTCCGCCGAGCCGTAACCGGCATCAGCCAATTCGCCGGTCAGGTTGGAGACCAACGCCATTCGGGGCGCACCGGCCGTCACGCCGTCCAGTACCGCGGAGAACGCCTCGAGCATCGGCTCCATCAGCGCCGAATGGAACGCATGCGAGACGGCCAGCCGATGCACCCGCCTGCCGCGCGCGGCCAACTGGTCGGCAATGGCCTCGACCGCGGCCCGCGCGCCTGAAAGCACCAGTGCCGCCGGACCGTTGACCGCCGCCACGCTCACCCCCTCGGTGAGCAACGGCGCCACCTCGTCCTCGTCGGCGCCGACGGCCACCATCACCCCGCCGGTGGGCAGTTCCGCCATCAGCCGGCCGCGCGCAGCCACCAGGCGGGCGGCATCGGCCAGCGACAACACCCCCGCGACGTGGGCCGCGGCGATCTCTCCGACCGAATGTCCCATCACGACATCGGGGACCACGCCCCAGGAGTGCCACAGCGCCGCCAGCGCGACCTCGACGGCGAACAGTGCGGGCTGGGCGAATTCGGTGTTGTGCAACAGTTCCGGGTCGTCGCCCCAGATCACCTGGCGCAGCGGCCGGCGCAGGTGACCGTCCAATGCCGCAGCGGCCTCGTCGAAGGCGCGGGCGAACTCGCCGAACCGCCCGTACAGCTGCGCGCCCATCCCGAGCCACTGCGAGCCCTGGCCGGGAAATGCGAACACCGTCTTCCCGATCGGCCGCGCACGCCCCACGACGGACGTACCGGTCTCACCGGAGGCCAAACCGGCCAGCCCGCGCACCAGCTCGCCGCGGTCGGCGCCGACCAGGACGGCGCGGTGTTCGAGTACCGACCGTGTGGTCGCCAATGACCAGGCCACGTCCACGACGGGCACGTCGGCGGGTGCGCTCAGGTGCGCCGCGAGCCGCCCGGCCTGGGCGGCCAGTGCCGCGCCGGAATGCCCCGACACGACCAGGGGAACCACGGGGCGCGAGTCATCCCGCTCGGCGACAACGTTGTCCGGTTCCGCGGGCGGCTGTTCCACGATCACGTGCGCATTGGTCCCGCTGATCCCGAACGAGGACACCCCGGCCCGTCTCGGGCCGTCCGGCCACGGCTGCGGCCCGGTCAGCAACGACACCGCGCCCGCCGTCCAATCCACATGCGGCGTCGGCACATCCACGTGCAGGGTCTGCGGGATCACCCCCTGACGAATCGCCTGGATCATCTTGATCACCCCGGCCACCCCGGCGGCGGCCGAGGAGTGACCGATATTGGATTTGATCGATCCCAGCCACAACGGCCGATCCGGCGGCCGGCCCTGCCCGTAGGTCGCCAGAAGTGCCTGGATCTCGATCGGATCACCCAGCACGGTTCCGGTTCCGTGGCCCTCCACCACGTCCACGTCGGCGGCGGTCAGCCCCGCGTTGGCCAGCGCCGCCCGGATCACCCGTTGCTGCGACGGCCCGTTGGGGGCGGTCAAGCCGTTGGAGGCGCCGTCCTGGTTGACCGCCGAACCCCGCAGCACCGCCAGCACCGGGTGGCCCAGCCGCCGCGCGTCGGCCAACCGCTCCAGCACCAGTACGCCCGCGCCCTCCGACCACGAGGTGCCGTCCGCGGCGCCGGCATACACCTTGCACCGGCCGTCGGCGGCCAGCGCACGCTGCCGGCTGAACTCGACGAACGCCGCGGGAGTCGCCATCACCGTCACGCCGCCGGCCAGCGCCAGGTCGCACTCGCCCGAGCGCAGCGACTGCGCCGCCAGATGCATCGCCACCAGAGACGACGAACACGCCGTATCCACGGACACCGCGGGGCCTTCCAGCCCCAGCACGTAGGACACCCGGCCTGACGCCACGCTCAACGTCGATCCGGTGAGCCCGTAGCCCTCCAACTCCCCTTTGACCTCGCCGCCGTATCCGGCGTGGATGACCCCGGCGAACACGCCGGTCGCCGAGCCGCGCAGCCCCAGCGGGTCAATCCCGGCCCGCTCCAGGGCTTCCCACGAGATCTCGAGCATCATGCGTTGTTGGGGATCCATCGCCAGTGCCTCGCTGGGTCCGATGCCGAAGAACCCGGCGTCGAAGTCGGCGGCGTCGTGCAGGAAGCTGCCCCGGCGCGTGTACATCTTTCCGCGGGCGTCGGGGTCCGGATCGAACAGGGCGTCGACGTCCCAGCCGCGGTCGGCCGGGAAGTCAGCGACGGCGTCACGGCCCTCGACCACCAACTCCCACAGAAGTTCCGGGGAATCGACCCCGCCCGGGTACCGGCAACCCATCCCCACCACCGCCACCGGTTCGGACAGCCTGCCCTCCAGGTCGGACAGTTGGCGCCGGGTGCGCCTCAGGTCCGCGGTGAGCCGCTTCAGGTAGTCGAGCTGCTTATCGGTGCTCGGCATCGTCACTCCTGAAGATCTGGGGCATCACTGGCCTAGTTCCTCGTCGAGGATGGCGAAGAGTTCGCCTTCGGTCGCGTCGCGGATGTCGTCGACATCGTCGTCGGCGCGACCAGCGGTGGTCAGTGTGCCGAGAAGGTGGCGCAGCCGGGTGGACATCTGCGCTTTGTCGTCGGGCCCGGAGTCCGGGCGCTCAAGCAGGGCTTCCAGTTCGCGGGCAACGGTGTGGAAACGCGTCATCAGGTCGGGCTGAGCGGTAGCGGTCGTCGCGCCGAGTTGGGTGTCGAGGTGCTCGGCCAGGGCGGTCGGGGTCGGGTAGTCGAAGATCAGCGTCGGCGAGAGGGTGAGCCCGGTGGCGGTTTTGAGCCGGTTGCGCAATTCTACGGCCGTCAGGGAATCGAAACCCAGCTCCTGGAAGGTACGACCGCCGTCGAGGTCGGAGGCCTGTGCCAGGCCCAGCACGGTCGCGGCGTTGCTGCACACGAGGTTCGCCAGGTCGCGCCGCCGCGCCTCGGGACTCAGACCGTGCAGGCGCGCGCCGAGGCCGGCCACCGACACGGTGGCTTCGGTGTCGGCGGCGGCGCGCCGGGCGGGGCGGGCAGCCAGCCCACGCAGCAGCGGCGGCAACGCCGCGGTGTGGCCGGACAGCGCGGCTCGATCCAGGCCGGACGCCACCACCGTGGGGCTGTCCGCGAGCAGCGCGGCGTCGAACGCCGCCAGTGCCTGTTCGGTGGACAGCGGCGCCAGCCCGACCCGGCTCATCCGGGCCTTGTCCCGGGCGCCGAGGTGCGCCGTCATCGCCGAGGCCTGTTCCCAGAGCCCCCAGGCCACCGACAGCCCCGGCAGCCCGGTGGCCCGCCGGTCGATGGCCAACGCGTCGAGAAAACTGTTGGCCGCCGCATAGTTGCCCTGCCCCGGCGTGCCGACGATGCCTGCCATCGAGGAGAACATCACGAACGCCGCGAGGTCGAGATCCCGGGTCAGCGAATGCAGATGCCAGGCGGCATCGGCCTTGGCACGCAACACCGCATCGACCCGGTCCGGGGTCAACGAGGAGATCAACCCGTCGTCGAGCACGCCGGCGGCGTGGATCACCGCGCGCAGCGGGCGGTCCCCGGGGATCCGCGCGAGCATCGCCGCCAGTGCGTCGCGGTCGGCCACGTCGCAGGCGACCACGGAGACCTCCGCCCCGGCCTCGCGCAGCCCCTCGACCAGTTCCCCGGCCCCCTCCGCGCCGGCGCCCGCACGACTGGCCAGCAGGATGTGCCGCACGCCGTGGCGGTTCACCAAATGACGCGCCACCGCCGAGCCGGCCATGCCGGTTCCGCCGGTGATCAACACCGTGCCCGCGGCCAGCCCGGCGCCGGGCGCACCGGGCACCGTGAGCACCACCTTGCCGATATGGCGCGCCTGACTCACGTACCGGTAGGCGTCCGCGACGCGGCGCACGTCGAACGTCGTGACCGGCAGCGGCGTCAACACGCCGTCCTCCAGCAGACCGACCACCTCGGTCAGCAGTTGCGCGCAGCGGTCCGGGCCCGCCTCGAGCAGGTCGAATGCCCGATACCGCGCTCCCCGATACTGCCGGGCGACGACCTGCGCATCGCGGACATCGGTCTTGCCCATGTCGATGAAACGCCCGCCGGGGGCCAGCAGCCGCAACGACGCGTCGGTGAACTCACCGGCCAGCGAGTTGAGCACCACGTCCACACCGGCACCGCCGGTGACTTCGGAAAACTTCGACTCGAAA
>NZ_JBYCLC010000395.1:0-3008 GCF_057473685.1 Mycobacterium sp. TH-M116
GCGACTTCGCCGCCGCCGATGCCTTTCACGAGGCGCTGAGCGCGGCCCACGCCGAGCATGTGAAGAACTTGCATGCGCAGTACGAGGCGCTTGCCGCCGTGGGCGCCAAGGCGAACTACGCCGCCGCGGAATTCACCGCAATGGACGAACGCGGCGCCGAGCAGCTGCGCGCGGTGCGGGGCAATCCGGTCGCCTAAGTGGCCGCTGGTGCCGAGTCTGCGCTGGTAGCGTCGAGACTGCGTTCAGCGCTGGCTTTTTCGCCTTGGGCCACCGCCACCGCAGTCTCGGCAACCCAGGGAACGCGCACGACGAACTGACGAACGGGACCACCATCGAGGCTTGGCCCCAACCCGTGGAAGCCCGCCAGCGGTGGGCCGCTGACGACTGGTACTGCTTCGACCACGGCGTCGGCCCGTTCCTGCCGCGACATCATCTCATCGCGCGACAGGTGGAGGAACGGTGTGTTTGCCGCGTCCCATCGGGTAGCGCTGTCCGATCACATAACCGAGGCAGTAACAAACCGGCGGTGCAAGCCAGAGCAGGATCGACGCCACTGCCACCACAAAGGCCTGAATGTTTTGGCCTCGGGCGATCGGGAACTTGCGGGTCCCGTCATCGATGCCGTTTAACGCGCCGACGACGGCGAGGAACACCGTTGCGAGCGTCATCTGCCAGGCCCAGCCCGCCAGGTAGACGCCCACGGACACGATGCACGTCGACGCCGCGAGGATCCACCACAGGTTGCGTGCGGGCACGTGTCCGATCGCCATCGGGTCGCTGCGCCGCGGTGACGGCGCGCTCGGATCTCGTGCGGTATCGCTAGCCGACGGATCCGATTCCTCACAGTTGGTCGTGACTGCGAAGATCCGGCCACCAATCTTGAGCAACGGCGCTTGCATGTAGGCGGAGAGCACCGCAACGAACATGAACAGAAGGCCGGCGCCCAGGCTGGTCGACCAACCGCGCGGCAGAATACCCAAACAGATGCTCAGCGTCGCGATGAGCCAACCCGACCAATACAGCCTGCGCTCAACTGCGGGATCCCGGGCAAAGGCAGAGAGGCTCACCGTGACAAACGCGACGCCGGCGCCGACGATGAACAGTGCGTCCGACCATAGGGAGCCGCCGCCTTGTGCACTCGCCTGGGATGCGTCACTTATCCAATAGCCCACCGATAACCTCGCCTGCCTTTTCCCCGCCGTACCCAAACAGGGCCGCTCCAATCACGGCCCCGGCGAAAGCGCCTTCTGGTCCGATGACGGTTCCGAGTGTGGCGCCACCAGCCACCGAGCCAAGCCAGCCACCGGCGATACTGCCGGTGGTTCTAGCAACCGTCGTGGTGAGACTCGCGCCGTTTCGCCAGTCGTTGCCCGCCAGAATAAGCTCGGTGAGGTTCCCACTCCGATTCAGGGCTTTGGCAACTTTCTCGAATGCCACGACGTCAGCTGGAGTAAAAGCGTCGACCGCGTGCCGCCCGCCCCGGGCAGCGAGCATCCCATTGATGCCAGCGCTGCTGAGGCTCATCATCTGGCCCTGCTGTTTCGCGACGTCGGCCCACGGGATGCCGCGCGAGGTATTGCGTACGACCGTCATCGCGCCAGAATGCGACATCCCTTGTGCTTCCAGCCCTTTGACGGCCAGTCCGGTCACGACAGCGCGAGCCTGTTGTTCTGCATTGTCCAGCATCTGGGTGGCCTGATCCGGTGCCATCGGCGGTGCGACGGATAACCCTTGTTCGAGCTTCTTCTGCCATCCCAAGCGCATCAGTGCACGACCCCGGGCGTCGCCGCCGAGGATCGGGTTCAGCGGAAGGGGGCCGATGAAGTGTGCCATGGCGAAATCGCCGATGCGTTCACTGGCAAGCCGGCGGGCCTCGGTGTCGGCGGTGGGATTTGTCGCCGTGGCGTAGTCGCGTAAACGTGCTGCGGCATCGGATTTGTCGCCCGCGGTGGTTGCGGGGTCGTTGACGAGCGCTTCGTCGAGGGAACGCTGCGTCGAGGTGTATTGCCCGACAGCTTGTTGGTCTTGGTCGCCATTGCTCGGCTGACCGTCGGCGTCCAGGCCCTGGATCGGCGCGGGGTCGTAGCCATCCTGGACCCGCAACGTGGTCAACGATGCCTGCAAGTAATCGGAATAGTCGCTGAGGAGCGCTTGAAGCTTTCCCAGGGTGGATTTCGTGGCGATGATCGCTTCGGTCTCCAGGTCGTGGATGTGCTGGTCGACAAGCGTTCGTTCGGCCGCGGTCAAATGGCCGGCCCTTTCCGCTTCCAACGCTTCGCCAACGTCGCCATCGATTTGCTGCAGGCAGGCTTCCAATGTCGAAATCGACACTGCACCAGCTTTTTGTACTTCGGCAAGCGCTGCCGCGATGTTTTCCAGGTCGACTGCGATCATGGGTAGTTGGTTAGCCTGCACCCCCAGCGATTGGGTGGCGCGTTGCACTTCGGCGGAGTCGTTGATCGGGTGGTCGCTGCGCCCGCGGTTCCAGGACGCCTCGAACCGGCGACGGGCGTCGTCGAACGCGGCGCTGGCCTCGGTGGTGCAGCGCCCCGCATCGTGGAACGCCTCCGCCAACTCCGCGATCTGTATCGGCCGGCCGGCCTGCATGCTGCGGTTGGCCGACCACGGATCGCCGTGGGCTTCGGCGATCAGCGCCGGAACGCTTATATAGCGGAGTTGCACCGCATCCTCCGGTATTCGGCTGCACTCAATTCCCCCCGCTCAGCGTGTGCGGCGGGAATCCGGTTTCGGCGCAGTACCGTCGCGTCGTGCGCACCGAACCCGCCCAACGCGGGCGTCTCGCCGAGTCGCCCGTCCTTCCCGGGCGCGTGTCCACCCACACGGTGTGGGGGCTTGGGCGCCAGGTGCTCCGTATGCTCCGTGTGCTGCGGTCTGCCGCCAGCAATCATCGCCTCCCCTCCAATCTGCGGCCTGAGGCTACTACCGCAGAATCGGCCGTCAATTCACCTTTTGCGTCGGTAAGCCCAACGGAGGGAGGGACGCTGGAC
>NZ_JBYCLC010000396.1:0-10675 GCF_057473685.1 Mycobacterium sp. TH-M116
CGCAATGTCGCCACGACCTCGCCCCGTTCCGCGATGTCGTGCAGCTGATGATCGACGAGGTCGGTGGCTATCCCCTTGCGGGTGAAAGACGGCAGCACCCCGATGTGCGTGACGGCGGCATGACCCACGACGGTTCCGCCGGGCAACGTCAGGCCGCTCGTCGCGGCGTCGGCGGTGCCGACCAGTTTCCCGTCGACGAACGCCCCGATGGTGCGTCCTGGCTCGAGCAGCTCGGTGATCCGACCGGGTGGCAGGTCCGGCAACGGCGGGAGGCCCACCATCGAGGCCCGGAACACGTTGGCCGCGGCGATCAGATCGTCCTCGTCGTCGAGCACCCGGATGTCGTTGGTCATCCGGCCATCATGTCTGGTGCCCGGCGAGATCACCATGGGGCGCGGTGGCTAACGGATGGACAGCCCCGTGAGCGCCCGTGAGATCACCAGGCGCTGAATCTCGCTGGTTCCCTCGAAGATGGTGAAGATCTTCGCGTCGCGGTGCATCCGCTCCACGGGGTAGTCGCGCGTGTAACCGTTGCCGCCCAGTATCTGGATCGCCTCGTCGGTGACGTAGACCGCGGTCTCGCTGGCCACAAGCTTGGCCATCGAGCCCTCGGCGGCGTCGAAGTTCTGGTTGTTACGCGCCATCCACCCGGCCCGCCACACCAGCAGGCGCGCCGCGTCGATCCGGCTCTTCATGTCGGCCAGCTTGAACGCCACCGCCTGGAACTCACCGATCTTGCGGCCGAATTGCTCGCGCTGACAGGCGTAGTCGAGCGCGTACTCGTAGGCGGCCCGGGCCACTCCGACGGCCATCGCCCCGACGGTGGGCCGGGTGCGTTCGAACGTCCTCAGCGCCGCCTGCCCGCGCGCGGAGCCGCCGGACTTGACCCGGGCGATCCGGGCCTCGAACTTCTCCCGGCCGCCCAGGATCGCATCCTCGGGCAGGCGGACGTCGTCGAGCACCACCTCGGCGGTGTGTGAGGCGCGGATCCCGTGTTTCTTGAACTTCTGGCCCTGGGCAAGGCCTTGGGTGTCCGGCCCGATGACGAAGGTGGCCTGGCCGCGGGTGCCGAGCTCGGGGTAGACCGACGCCACGACGATGTGCACGTTGGCGATGCCGCCATTGGTCGCCCACGTCTTGGTGCCGTTGAGGGTCCACTCGCGGGAGGCCTCGTCGTAGCGGGCGCGGGTGCGGATGCCGCCGACGTCGGAACCCGCATCGGGCTCCGATGAGCAGAACGCGCCGAGCTTGGGCTCGTCGGGGCTACCGAACATCTCGGGCAGCCAGCGGCCGATCTGTTCGGGGGTGCCGTTGCCCCCCAGCGCCGCGGCTGCCAGGCCGGTGCCCATGATGGACAGCGCGATGCCGGCGTCGCCCCAGAACATCTCCTCGAACACGGTCAGCATGCCCAGCCCCGTCGGCTCGGCGGTCTGCTGGGCGAACAGTTCCGGCGAGTAGAGGCCCACCTTCGCGGCCTCCTGGATCACCGGCCACGGGGTTTCCTCGCGTTCGTCCCATTCGGCCGCCGCGGGGCGGATCACCTCGGCCGCGAACTGGTGCACCCAGTCGCGCACCTCGATCACGTCGTCGCTGAGTTGCAGTGAAAAAGTCACGGTTCTACTCCTGGATCTCACGGTTTCGGTAGTGGGCGAGGACGCTGACCGTCTGGCCGACCCACGCCTGGAAGTAACGATGTTCGTCGATGTTGCCGGGCAGGCGACCGGTCAGCGCCTGCAGCGTCGCGGCATAGGACAACGACCCGATCGCCACGGCCGCGGCCGCCTCGGGATCGGGGATGCGAGTGCGCCCGGATCGGTTGGATGCCGCGAGTTCGTCGGCGAACCGCTGGTAGGCGTTGTCGGTGATGACCTGCCAGGTCTTCTCGTCGAGGTCGCCGAGTTCGTCGGGTTCGCGCAGCATGACCTTGAGCAGGTCCTCGCTCTGGCGCAGGTTGTCCCAGATCAGCTGGCCGGCGATGCGCACCGCCGCCTCGACGCCGCCCGGCTCCCCGGCGTCGTACTGCTCACGCGCGGCGACGATCCGGTCGATGCGGTGCGCAACCGCCGCCTCGAGCAGTTCGCGCTTGGACCCGAAATGCTTGTAGAGCGCGCCGGACCCTGGCGCCAGGCCGGATGCCCGCTGGATGTCGGCCACCGACGTCGCCGCGTAGCCCTTGGCCGCGAAGAGTTTCAGCGCCTCGGCCAGCAGGCGGTCCCGCCCGGAGATGGCCATGGTGAGAGAGTACTCACTCACTAGATGGTGCCGCAAACGGCGGCTGCCAGACTCGTGTCCCCGGGCCAGCCGCATGTCGGGGAACGGCCGTCGGGCGTGTCAACCATAATTGGCCCATGATTGTCGTCCCGCCGCAGCGCAACCGCCGGCTCGCCGAACGGAATCCCGACACCGGATCGGCGGTGCGGGCTCGCTAATGGAGCGGGATTCTCGCATGCTGGGTAATGTGCAGCTGCCGATGCGGGTGCTATCCCTGCGCACCATTGTGATCATCGCGCAACTCGGGGTGATCGCCTTTGCCGTCGCCCTGGCTGCGTGGGTGTGGATCGGCGTCACCAACGAGCAGTACAGCCAGCTCGACAGGCGGCTGGATTCGGTCAGCAGCCTCGGCGACATCAACACGCTGCTCAACAGCGCGCAGCTCAGCGGCCGCGACCGGCCGACGCCGGATGGCAACCTGGTCCGCACCGCGCGCATCGGCGATGCGACCGTGTCCGTGCCCAGCGACGTCGTCCTGCCCAAGCTGCCCAGCGGCTACGCGAACACCACCATCAACGGCGTGCAGTACCGTGTCCGCACCTTCACCGCGGGGCCGGCCGCCATCTCGCTCGCGGCTCCGTTGGCCGAAGCGCAGCATCGGATCAACGCGTTGCACCTGCGCGTGATGCTGATCTGCGCCAGCGTGATCGGCAGCACCGTGCTCGTCGGCTGGGTGATCTCGTTGATCATGGTCAACCCGTTCCTGTTGCTGGCGCAGCAGGCCCGCGCCATCAACGCCCAGTCCAGCCCGGACGAGGTCCAGGTCAGCGGCGTGCGGGAGGCCGTGGAGATCGCCGAGGCAGTCGAGGGAATGCTGGCCCGCATCGGCAACGAGCAACAGCGCACCAAGGCGGCGCTCGAATCGGCTCGCGACTTCGCCGCCGTCGCCTCCCACGAACTGCGGACCCCGCTGACCGCGATGCGCACCAACCTCGAGGTGCTGTCCACCCTCGAGTTGGCGCCCGAGCAGCGCCACGAGGTGATCAGCGACGTCATCCGCACCCAGCGCCGCATCGAGTCGACGTTGACGGCGCTCGAACGGCTCGCTCAGGGGGAACTCACAACTGTCGACGATTTTGTGCCGTTCGACATCACCGAGCTGCTGGACAGGGCCGCCCACGACGCACTGCGCGTCTACCCCGATGTCGACGTGTCGCTGGTGCCCTCGCCCACGGTGCTCATGGTGGGCCTGCCCACCGGGCTGCGGTTGGTGATCGACAACGCCATCGCCAACGCCGTCAAGCACGGCGGCGCGAGCCAAATCCAGCTCAACGTCGCCAGTTCCGCTGAAGGTGTGCAGATCACGATCGACGACAACGGCACCGGGGTTCCCGAAGAGGAGCGCACCGACGTCTTCGCACGCTTCTCCCGGGGCTCGACGGCATCGCGTTCGGGGTCCGGCCTGGGGCTGGCGCTGGTGGCCCAGCAGGCCGAACTGCACGGCGGCGAGGCTTCTCTGCACGCCAGCCCGTTGGGGGGGACGCGGCTGCTGCTGAAGATCGCGGGAGACGGGCGCGGCCCGGCCTGAGACGGCGCCGTTGGATACTGAGCCGATGCTGGGTCACCTGGGCGTCAACGTGCCCGATCTGTCGGCCGCGAAGCGCTACTACGGCGCGCTGCTGCCGCTCGTCGGTTTCGAGCCGTTCTTCGCCGCCGCCGACGAGTTCTCCTACCGGTCTACCGGCGGAAAGCCGGGCACCTACCTGTTCTTCTACCCGGCGACCCGGCCGGGGGAGTACTCGCCTCGTCGAACGGGCCTGCAGCACCTGGCCTTCAGCGTGTCGCGCCGGTCGTCTGTGCGCGCCGTGCACGCCCATGTCACCGCGATTCTGGTACGACCCGTTCGGCCTCAAGCTCGAAGCGGTCTGCCACCACGACCGCGATTGAGGCGATGCGGCGCCGAAGAAAAATTTGCATTCGATATGCGCTCGGTTTGCCGGGTTGACCCCGTCCGGTCCCCCACCTACCTTCGAGCGTAGGAGCCAGGCCCGCCCGGCCGGACAATGCCGTTTGGATGCGTAACCGCCTGGGCTCCAATGGATTACATGGGTGTCACCGGCTGCGTCATGCGGCGGGCGCCGCAGCACCGCCAGGACACGACGAGGGAGGGATCGATGCAGCGCACCGAAACGCTCGACGACGCGCGCGTCGAGCCGGCGCCGCCCTCACGTACCGACCGGCTGGGCGCGGTGATCCGCCACGATCTGCCGGCCTCGCTGGTCGTCTTCCTGGTGGCGCTCCCGCTGTCGCTGGGGATCGCGATTGCCTCGGACGCACCGGTGCTGGCCGGCCTGACCGCGGCGATCGTCGGGGGAATCCTGGCAGGCTTTCTCGGCGGATCGCCGTTGCAGGTCAGCGGCCCGGCCGCCGGCCTGACCGTCGTCGTGGCCGACCTGGTCTCCGAATTCGGCTGGGGAATAACCTGTTTGATCACCTCGGTCGCCGGTGCATTGCAGGTTTTGCTGGGGCTCAGCCGCGCCGCGCGGGCCGCGCTGGCGATTTCGCCCGTCGTCGTGCACGCCATGCTGGCCGGCATCGGCATCACCATCGCCCTGCAGCAGATGCATGTGCTGCTCGGCGGCAAGTCCAAGAGCACGGCCTGGCAGAACGTCGTCGGCCTGCCGGGCCAGATCGTCGACGCGCACCGGCCGGGCGTCCTGCTCGGAGTGCTGGTGATCGCCGTCCTGATCGGCTGGCACTGGGCGCCGGCCGGTCTGCGCCGCGTCCCGGGCCCGCTGGTCGCCATCGTCGCGGTGACGGTCATCTCGGTGGTGTTCCCGTTCCGGGTCTCCCGGATCCGGCTGGAGGGATCGGTGCTGGACGCGATCCGGTTGCCGGAACTGCCCCACGGCAACTGGGGCGCCGTCGCGATGGGTGTGCTCACCGTCACGCTCATCACCAGCGTTCAGAGCCTGCTCACCGCGGTGTCGATCGACCGGATGCACAACGGGCCCCGCACCGACTTCGACCGCGAGCTGATCGGTCTGGGCGTGGCCAACGTCGCGGCCGGCGCGGTCGGCGGGCTGCCGGTCAGCGGTGTCATCGTCCGCAGCGCGGCCAACGTCAACGCCGGCGCGAAGACACGCGCCTCGACGATCATGCACGGGTTCTGGATCCTGCTGTTCACCATCCCGTTCGCGGGGCTGGTCGAACAGATTCCGACGGCCGCCCTGGCCGGCTTGCTGATCGTCGTCGGCGCCCAGCTGCTCAAGCCCGCCCACATCGAGACGGCGCTGCGCAACGGGGACCTGGCGGTGTACGTGGTGACCACCGTCAGTGTCGTCTTCCTCAACCTCCTGCACGGCGTCATGATCGGACTCGCGCTGGCCATCGTCCTGACCGGATGGCGGGTGATTCGGGCCCGGATCGAAGCCGCTCCGGTGGGCGACGAATGGCACGTCGTCATCGAGGGCTCATGCACGTTCCTCGCGCTGCCGCGGCTGACCCGCGTGCTCGCCTCCGTGCCGCAACGGACCACGGTCACCGTCAGCGTGCTGACCGACTATCTGGATCATGCTGCGCACCAGGCGATCAGCGACTGGCAGCATCAGCACCACAGCACCGGCGGAACGGTGCACATCGACGGCGACACCGAGGCGGGCGTGCCGGCGGCCGCGCGGTCGGACGCCAACCGGCGCAGGGCCCGGCTCACGCTGGTCGCCCGCCAGGACCGCGAGCAGACGTAAACGTCCCCGACACGCCGGTGCACCGGGAGCTTTTGCAGCTGCTCGCGGGTGGTCCTGCTCGGGGGTGTTTTACAGGGATGGGCTCTGCTGGGCCAGGTTCAGCAGCAGGTAGGCAACGCACAGCAGAAAGTGCAGCACCACGAGAATCAGGCCGCCGAGCAGCAACGAGCGCGAGCCGCGCCGCTTCAGCCGCTTGATCCTGGCGGCGCGCGTCGCCCGGTTCATCTCGAGCGCGATCAGCGCGAAATGGACGTCCGTCACCTCGTCCGCCGCGACGGGCAGTCCGGCCGCGATCGCCCGCAGCCGCCACGGCGCGGTGCGGACGCCGACGCTCGCGAATTGTTGGCACAACCGCCGCGCCCGGACCCGGCTCAGTGCCTGATACCGCATCTGCAGTTGATGCGAGAGATGCTGGCGTTCATCGCCCCAGCGGTTGGACGGGGTCGTCACAGGCGGAAGTCTAGTGTGTCGCAGACCACTTTTCCGAGTGCCTGGGCCGATTAGGTCGGTGAACTTTCGTCGGCCGCAGCGCCCCGCATGCCTTCGGACTCGGGCAACCCGAGGTAGCGCTCGAGGTTGCGGTGCATGTTGATCACGCGCTGCTCCTCGCTGGAGAGCACACGATGGGTTAAGCCCGGCTGATGCATACCCCGTTGCACGCCGGACAGTACCCGAATCTCCTGCGTCCGAACCACACCCGGCTCAGCCGTCTCAGCCGCCACACGGACATCCGCCGGCTGGGTGCGCGGCGCACCCGGTGCCATGCGCGTCATCAAGAACATCACCAGATCGCCCTTGTCGGGATCGGACTCCGCGCCGCGTCGCGGTCGCGAGCACATGACGGTCAAGTGGTCCGCTTGGTCAGCAACGTCACGTTCGGGAAGACGTTGTACTGGTGCAGTCGGGTGATTCGGTCGGCCACGTGCGTTCGGCCTCGAGCGCGGCGAACCGCGGCGAGTAGTAACGCTCGGACGGCACCAGCGTCGGGCACGGCGGCGGGATGCCGACCGCATCCTCGTCGCGGCCCACCGCGGGCCTCAGCGCGCCCCGCGCACCAATCGGCCGGGACGGGCGCCGGTGTCGACGTCGTTGCGGCGGGTCACCGTCCCGCTGACGATGGTCGCGGCGTAGCCGCTGGCGCCCTGCAGGATCCGGTTCCCCCCGGCGGGCAGGTCGAAGGCCATCGCGGCGGGGCGCAGGGTCAGTGCGTCCATGTCGATCACGTTGATGTCGGCCTTCTTGCCGGGCTCGATCGTGCCGCGGTCGGTGAGGCCGAACAGGTGCGCGGTGTCGCGGGACTGTTTGCGGATGACGTACTCCAGCGACAGCTTCTCGCCACGGCGGCGGTCCCGCGCCCAGTGCGTGAGCAGGAAGGTGGGGTAGGAGGCGTCGCAGATCATCCCGCAGTGGGCGCCGCCGTCGGACAGCCCCAGCACCCCGGCGGGGTGCAGCAGCATCTCCCGGATGGCGTCGCAGTTGCCGTCGGCGTAGTTGAACAGCGGCAGCATCAGCATGGCCGTCGCGTCCGCGTCGAGCATGAGGTCGTAGAGGGTCGACAACGGGTCCTCGCCGCGTGCCTTGGCGATCGCGGCGACGGTGCGGTCCGGGGTGGGCTCGTAGTCTGGCGGGTCCCCCAATGCGTACAGCCGACCCAGGGAATGCTGCACCAGGGCGAACATCCCGTCGAACAGCAGGGTGGGATCGAGCGGCAGGTCGTCCTCGGCCAGGATGGCCGCCTTCACGGCGGGGTCGGCGAGGCGCTGTGCGAGTTCCTCGCGGCCGCACTCGGCCTTCAGCCTGCGGTAGGTGGGCCGGTGGCTGAAACCATGATGCCCCTGGAACCCGATCATCATGCCGAACGGGCGCGCCGCGACCTGCGGATACAGCCGGGCTCCGGCCGCGTGCGCGTCCGCGGAGAGATCCAGCATCTCGCGCCACAGCGTCGGGTCGGCGTCCACCTGGATCAGGGCGAACGACACCGGCCGGTCGATCTCGCTGCTCAACCGGCGCATCCATTCCAATTCCTTTTTCGGGCCGACGATGTCCTCTCCCGCGGCGCCCTGCGGCGCCAGCTCGAACACCGCCTGCCCGCCGGCCGCCATGGCGCGGCCGAGGCCGAACAGCTCCTCCTCGGCGGCGAACGTGCCGGGCACGGGTTCGCCGTCCATCGCGCGGTGGCCCAGGGTCCGCGACGTGGAGAATCCGAGCGCGCCGGCCTCGATCGCCTCGGTGACCAGCCGGCCCATTGCCGCGATGTCGTCCGGGGTGGCCGGCTCGTTGCGGGCGCCCCGCTCGCCCATCGCGTAGGCGCGGACGGCGCCGTGCGCGACCTGGCTGCCCACGTCGATCGCGAACCGCTGCGTTCCGATGGCGTCGAGGTATTCGGGATAGCTCTCCCAGCCCCAGGTGATGCCCTCGGTCAGCGCGGTACCGGGGATGTCCTCGACGCCCTCCATCAACTCGATCAGCCATTGCTCGCGGCCGGGCCGGACCGGGGCGAAGCCCACGCCGCAGTTTCCGGTGACCACGGTGGTGACGCCGTGACCGCTCGACGGCTGCAGCGAGCTGTCCCAGCTCACCTGGCCGTCGTAGTGAGTGTGGATGTCGACGAAACCCGGAGCCACCACATGGCCCGTCGCGTCGATGGTCTCGGCCGCGTCGGCGGTCTGTAAGCCGCCCGTCTCAGGGTCGTCGGCCCCGCGGTGCACGACGTCGACGATCTTGCCGTTCTTGATCCCGAGGTCCGCGCGGTAGCGCTGCGCGCCGGTGCCGTCGACGACGGTGCCGCCGACGATTTTGAGGTCGAACATGAGGGCTTCTCCTTGCCGCTCCTTGCCGCCGCGCGGCATTACGCGACTCGACGTAGCGTAACTATCGACGGTATTCCCGGCGACGCGCCGAGTCAATGGACTGCGGTCGACGGTCGCGCCGGGCCGGCGCATGGGCCGTCCCGCCCGCACCACGACCGGGCTGTTCCCGGCGTCCACCGACCCGAATATGATCGGGCAAGGCTCAGGCTGCGCCGCGATCACAGGGGACCACGAGGGAGTGGAGAGTTCCATGCCGAACGAGAAGCAAGCGGACCGGATGACGGCGGGTAAGGGGTTCATCGCGGCGCTCGACCAAAGCGGCGGATCGACCCCGAAGGCGCTGCGCCAATACGGCATCTCCGACGACGCGTACTCCTCCGAGAAGGAGATGTTCGACCTCATCCACGAGATGCGGTCCCGCATCATCACCTCACCCGCCTTCACCGGGGACCGGGTGCTGGCGGCGATCCTTTTCGAACAGACCATGGACCGCGACATCGAGGGCACGCCCTCGCCCACCTATTTGTGGGAGACCAAGGGTGTGGTGCCCATCCTCAAGATCGACAAGGGGTTGGCCGGGGCTTCCGATGACGTCCAGCTGATGAAATCGATGCCCGGTCTGGACGAGTTGCTGCAGCGTGCCGTGAGCAAGGGGATCTTCGGCACCAAGGAGCGCTCGGTGATCGGCGGTGCCAACCCAGACGGCATTGCCGCGGTGGTCGCCCAGCAGTTCGACGTGGGCCACCAGGTGCTGAGCCACGGTCTGGTGCCGATCCTGGAACCCGAGGTCACGATCTCCATCCCGGACAAGGCGGAAGCGGAGGCGATCCTGCGTGACGAGATCACCAAGCAGCTCGACACCGTGCCCGACGGGCAGCGGGTGATGATCAAGCTCAGCCTGCCCAGCGAGGTCAATTTCTACCGGCCGCTGATCGAACACCCGAAGGTGATGCGGGTGGTGGCTCTCTCGGGCGGCTACTCCCGCCAGGAGGCCAACGAGCTGCTCGCCAAGAACACGGGCCTGATCGCCAGCTTCAGCCGGGCGCTGACCGAGGGGCTTTCCGCCGACCAGACCGCCGAGCAGTTCAACGCCACGCTGGACACGGCGATCCAGTCGATCTACGACGCCTCTGTCTCCGGCTGAGCCGACCGCTCAATAGCGGTAGTCAGCCAGGTGCGGTCGGCTTTGATGGGCATCGCGCTCGTCGGATACCAGCGCGGGCACCATCTCACTTGTCACCAGCCCTTCTTCGCGGGTCAGTTCGTCAACCACTTCGAAGGATTCGGCGATATTGGCCGGGGTGTCGATGACGGTCGTCAAGACGGGCACCCGACGGCCCAGGGTGATCACCTTGTCGCCGTGCGGCGGATGATTGCCGTGAAAACCCCAGATGCCGCGCAGCACCGTCGCGCCGTCGGGCGTTTTGCGCCGCCAGAGCCGCTGGACCAGCGCGCGGTGGATCGGCACACCGCCGCGGCGCGCCGATTCGGAGGTGTATATCGACAGCTTCTGCCACAGTGGCAGGCCGTGTTGGTCGGTCTTCGGGAGTGCATGCGGTCGTTCGAGCAGCGCCCCGTCCCGCTTGCATACGCGAACCCGCTCCAGGGTGAGCATCGGCCGCTCGAGCAGCCCGCCGAGTTCGGGCAACACCCGGCCGATGAGCTCGCCGGACCCGACGACCACGAGCATCAGCGGTACGTCGGCATTGAGGCCGAAGAACCGCGCACGTTGCCGGTGTCCGTATGAGACGCCATCCACACCCAGGAAGACCGAGGCGCCGGCGATGTGGCGCCGGTGCATCAGGTCACAGATCGCGATGTAGGCGGGAACCCCGTAGACGCGCTCCTTGCGGCCCAGGTAGATCGTCAATTTGACGGCCTCGTGGAGCTCGTCGGCGAGTTCGAGCG
>NZ_JBYCLC010000397.1:0-12620 GCF_057473685.1 Mycobacterium sp. TH-M116
GGCGGCCGGGGGTTGTCGGTGCCCACTGCTTTGATGGGGTCATGTGCTTGACCGCTTCGGTGACCGCGTCGTTGGGATCGGGGGCGATTCCCCCGAAGGAGCGTTTGGCGGTGTTGTTTGAGGAGTTGTCGGAGTTGGCCGGTCAGCGCAACGCCATTGACGGGCGCATCGTGGAGATCGCCGCGGAGATGGAGCGTGACGAGTTGTGCGGGGTTACCGGCGCGCGGTCGGTGGCGGCGTTGGTGGCCTGGAAACTCGGTGTGTCCTCGACGAATGCGCATACGATCACCGCGGTGGCGCGGCGGGTGGAGGAGTTTCCGCGCTGCGTGCAGGGCCTGCGGGAGGGCCGGCTGTCGTTGGATCAGGTCGGGGTGATTGCCGCGCGGGCCGGGCAGGGATCCGATGAGCATTACGAGCAGTTGGCGCGTAGCGCCACGGTCAACCAGTTGCGCACCGCGGTCAGCCTCGAGCCGCGCCCCGACCCCGACCCGCGCCCGCGCCCGCAGCCCTCGATCACCAAAAACACCGGCGAGGAGTTGACCTGTTGGCGGATCACACTGGGGCATCTGGATGCGGCGAAGTTCGACGCCGCGCTGGCCGCGCATCGGGATGCGCTGATCACCGAGTACAAACACGACCGCGGCGACGGCGAGTGCCACGCCGAGGGCGCGCCGCCGCCACCGGGCACCCTGGAGGCGTTTCTGCGCCTGGTCGAGACCGGCTGGGATGTCGAGGCCACCCGCCGCCCCCACGGGCAGCACACCACGGTGGTGGTCCACCTCGACGTCGCCCAGCGCGCGGCTGCGCTGCACCTGGGCCCCGCACTGACCGGCGCCGAACGCCGATACCTGACCTGTGATGCCACCTGCGAGGTCTGGTTTGAACGCGACGGCCAGCCTATCGGCGCCGGCAGGGCCACGCGCACGATCAGCCGGCGGCTGCGGCGCGCCCTCGAGCACCGCCACCGGACGTGCGCGGTCCCCGGCTGTGGCGCCACCCGGGGTTTGCATGCCCACCACATTCGGCACTGGGAGGACGGCGGTGCCACAGAGTTGGCCAACCTGGTGCTGGTCTGTGCGTACCACCACCGGTCACACCACCGCGGCGAGATCACCATCACCGGACCCGCCACCGAGCTCGAAGTCACCGACAGCGCCGGGCGACCACTGCGCCCGGGATCACTGGCCCGCCCGCCCGCCGGTCCCCCGCCGGCCGTAGCGCCGTATGCCGGGCCCACCGGCGAACGCGCCGACTGGTGGTGGTACCAACCCTTCCAACCCCAACCACCACCCGAAAACTAGCCTGAGTTTCCGAGAATTGTGCTCCCCAGCCCATCTCGCGCAGGTACCAGTACGGCCGGCCGCCGATCGCATTCTTCTACAGGCTTGGCACAATTTCGGCCAGGCGGGATCGGCGGTGAAGTCAAGCACCAGCAGCGTTGTGTCACAAGGAAAATCGCGGCAACTCACATCGCGGCGGGAGGCCCGAAACCACGGATTCTCGGAAACTTGGGCTAGGCCTTTCGACCGTGCGTCGCAACCGAAAACGTCTGGGGCACAAAGAAACTACAGGCCGCTACGGCGACGGGTGCGGCGTGCCGGTCAGGATGGTGTCGACGGCGCTGGCGAGGGTAAGGAATTCGACACCGCCGGCGAGCGTTCCCAGGCCCACATCTGCGGCGATGGGCTGGCCGATCGCGTTGAAGAGCCCCTGCAGTGGCTGGCCGTTGATCGCCTGCGTGATCCCGTTGAGGAACAGGTTGGCGTCGTAGGATGGCAACGTGACGACGAGCGCCGTCGCGATGTCCGCGGTCGGCAGCAACGTCGCGTAGGCGGTCGAGATGTCGGAGACGAGGCCGTTGGCGAATCCGGTGTTGGCGTTTTCGAGGCCCGCGATGGCGCCGTCGAGCGTCGACGTGAGCGAGATGCCCGTCGGCACGGCCGGCGGCGTGCCGGCCAGGCTCGGCAGCGCCGCCGCCGACAGGTTCAGTGGCGGCAGCCCCTGTGCGCTCAAATCGCCTCCTGCGGCGACCATTCCCTGGTAGGCGCCGTTGAGCAGGTCCGGCCCCAGCGCCAGTGTCGCGTTGAGTGGCGGCAATACCCCGAACGGCGTCGCAACGTTGGCGTAGCCGGTCGAGTAGCCGTAGTTCGGGTCGCCGTAACCCCAGTTGACCAGGTACCGAAGGTCGGGCTGCAGCAGGTCTGCGAGCGGGTTCCCGATACCGGGGATCGCGCGCAGCGGGTCCAGCAGCGGCAGATTCTGGGTCGGAATCATGTAGTAGGTGGAGCCGCCGTCGTACCCGGGACTGGTCGGCAAGGTGATGGCCTGCGAGATCTGGGTTGCCGGGATCGTCAGGTACGTGCCGTGCACGAACGCGATGCCCGCGAAGGCGTTGAGGTCGGCGAGGATGTCGATGGGGTACTGCGGGAAGTCGGCGAAGCCGTCGTATTCCAGGGTGTAGTTGTAGATCGGGTAGCCGGTGTTCGAGGCCATGGCGCCGTAGAAGGGGATACCGAGACTGGGCAAGTCGAGACCCGGGAACCGGGCCAGCATGCCTCCGTTCGGCGTCATCTCGTTGCCGACGAGCACGAAGCTCACGTCCGACGTCGGCACATGGGCGGCAACAAGATTCGGCAGTTCCAGCGCGGCGAGCATGGCGCCCTGCGAGTAGCCGAACACGGTGACCGGCTGGGTTGTCGCGTTGGGCCCGGTGAGCGCGTTGTTCAGGATCGTCAGGCCCCGGTCCACCGAGATGTTCAGGGTCAGGTCTTTGATCCCGGTGATCGGGTACAGGCCTTCGGGGGTGAACAATCCCTGGATGTTGCTGGTGGTGAAGTCACGGGAGACGTAGTTGCCGTACGCGGTGGCGATGTACTTGGCGTCGGGGATCGGCACCCCGCTGGCCCCGAGGATCAGCGCGGTCTTCACCGGTGTGGTGCTGGTGGCCAGCGCCGTGGCGCCCGCCGTGCCGGCTGCGGTGGCGCCGCCGGTGAGCGCGCCGAACTGGGTCTGGGCTGTGGCGCCGAACGACCCCAGGGTGGTGGTCGCCGCGGATTCGGTTGCCGCGTAGGTGGTTGCGGCGGCCGTGAGGGCGCGGGCGAACTCGTCGTGGAAACTCTGCGCCTGCCCGAGCAGCGCCTGATATTCGTGGGCGTAGGCACTGAACAGGGTCGCGGTGGCCGCCGACACCTCGTCGCCGGCGGCGGCCTGCAGGCCGGTGGTCCAGCCCGCCGCGTCGGCGTTGGCCGTGCCGATCGCCGACCCGATCCCGGAAACGTCGGCGACGGCCGTCGCGATCATCGGTGGCTGCGCGAAGACAAACGTCATCGGATCACCCTTCTATGGCCAGACAGCATCGAGGCGGCACTGGGCCACCGTACGGCGAATGCGCCGTTGTGTCTGGCGTTTAAGCGTTTTCGGCGCCGACCGGTCAGTTCGGACCCGGGTTCGGTACACCGAGCAGGATTGTCTGCAGCGAGTTCTCGATGGAGATGAACTCGAAGCCGCCGGCCAGGGTGACCAGTCCGGTGTCGGCGGCGATCGGGTCGCCGATCGCGTTGAGCAGGCCGACCGGGTTGCCGTTGATGGCCTGCGAGATCCCGTTGAGGAACAGGTTGAGGTCATAGGACGGCAGGGACACCACCACGGCGGTCGCGATGTCCGCAGTCGGGAGCAGCGTCGCGTAGGCGGTGGAGAAGTCGGTGGTGAAGCCGCCGACGAGGGTGTTGTTGGCGTTCTCGATGCCGCCGATGACGTTGGTGAGTGTGGCAGGGATGGACGCCACGGTCGGCAGCGACGCCAGTGCGGTCGTCCCCGCCGACGCCCCCCCGGTGAGCGCGCCCGCGAGGGTCGGCAGTGACAGGGCCGGCAGCGACATGGCGGGCAGCGAGGTGGGGAGCATGGCGGAGATGTCGGCCCCGAACGCGTTCATGCCCTGCTGGGCGCCGCTGACCAGCAGCGGACCCAGGGCGGTGGTCGCGCTCAGCGGCGGCAGGAACCCGAACGGGGTCTGCACATTGGCCAACCCGGTGGAGTAGCCGTAATCGGGGTTGCCGTAGCCCCAGTTGACCAGGTAGGTCAGGTCCGGCTGGACCAGGTCGGCCAGCGGGTTGCCGATCACCGGGATCGCGCGCAGCGGGTCCAGCAGCGGCAGATTGTGGGTGGGGATCATCACGTAGTTGGTCAGGGTGCTGCCGCCGGTGTCGTGGAGTTGCGCCGACCCCGGCAGCAGGAAACCCGAGTTGACCAGCGACTGCGACAGTGTCGGGTAGGTGCCGTGGATGAAGACGATGCCCGCCAGCGCGTTGAGGTCGGAGAAGATGTCGATGGGGTACTGCGGGAAGTCGGCGAACCCGTCGTATTCCAGCGAGTAGATGGTGGTTTGGAAGTCGTTGCTGGGTGTGGAGTTGCCGAAGGTGACGCCCAGGCTGGGCAGGCTCAGGTCCGGGAAGCGGGACAGCAGTCCGCCGTTGGGGTTGCTCGGGTCGCCCAGCAGGGTGAAGTTGAGCTGGGTGGGTAAGTAGCCATCGGCTTTCAGGATCGGCATCGACATCGACGCCAGGGTCGAACTCTGCGAGTACCCCAGAATCGACAAAGGACTCCCGGTGTAGTTGGTGGGGTCTGGGATCTGCGCCTTGATGGCGTTGTCCAACTCGGTGACGCCGCGGGCCAGCGAGATGTTCAGCGTCAGGTCCTTGACGCCGGTGAACGGATACAACCCCTCAGCTGTGGACACGGCCGTCTGTGTCCCGGCATAAAAGTTGTCGAGGTAGCGGTCGAAGACGTTCGCCATGTACGTCGTCGACGGCGTCGCGGTACCGCTGCCGGTCATGATCAGATTGGTGAGGACTGTGATGGGACTCGTCGGCGTCGATATCCGCGTGGGAGTTGCCGCGGCCGCGACCGCGGCTCCGGCGCCCAGCGTGCCGGCGACGCCCGCCTCGGCCTGCACGTAGGCGTTCCCGGCGCCGCTCAAAGCCGCCACGAACTGCTCGTGGAACGCGCTCGCCTGCGCCAGCAGCGCCTGGTAGTCCTGGCCGAATGAGCCGAAAAGCGCTGCAGTGGCTTCCGACACCTCGTCCTGCGCCGCCGCCACCAGCCCGGTCGTCTGCGCCGCGGCCGCGGAGCGGGCCTGGTCGATCGCCGTGCCGATTCCCGCCGCGTCCGACGCGGCCGACCCTATCAACTGGGGCTGCACAAGCATGCTCGTCATCGGGCATTCCTTTCCGGGCAGGACTGCTGAGTTGTGCGGGCGTCGGGCCGCGCATCACCGTCTTCGCGGCCGGCGCAGCAGTCGGCCCGTGTCATCCTAGACGTGATCTGCGTCTCGGTATGCATCTTTTGCGGCTCGTTTTCCGAACGTGTGACGGCGCCGGTGCTCAGGCGAACAGTGCGTCGCGCAACCGGTCCACGTCGGCAGCGGTGATGCCCGCGTCGCGCAGATACGCCTGCAGGGACCCGAACTCGCCGTCGATCCGCTGCCATGCGGCGTCCAGGTACTCCTCGCGCACCCCCAGCACCCCGTCCGAGAGCCGGGCCTCGGCGAAGGTTTCCACCTCCGCGGTCACCGGGGCCTGTGCGCGCTGGTGGATCATCTCGGTGATCTGCACCCGCAACTGGGGTACGGCGTCGTTGCTGCGCAGGAAGTCTCCGACGATGGCGTCCCGGTCGACACCGACCGCCGCCAGCACCGTCGCCACCACGAAGCCGGTGCGGTCCTTGCCCGCGAAGCAGTGCGTGAGCACCGGGCGCCCGGCAGCGAGCAGCGTGACGACGCGGCGCAGCGCGCGCTGCGCCCCGTTGCGCATCGGGAACTGCCGGTATTCGTCGATCATGTAGCGGGTTGCGGCCTCGTCGACCGGCAGGCCCTCCTCGCGTTGCAGCAGCTGCTGGAACGCGTGCTCGTGCGGCGCCTGCCCGGCCTCGCCGTTGGCGGGGTCGTCGTCGGCGAGATCGGGGACCGGCAGCAGGTGGATGTCGACGCCGTCGGGCACCCGGCCCGGTCCGCGCCGGGCCACCTCCCGCGACGACCGCAGGTCGGCGACGTCGGTGATCGCCAGCCGCCGCATCGTGGCGCGGCCCTCGTCGTCGAGCCGGCTCAGCTCGCCGGAACGGAACAGCCGCCCGGGTCGCAGCGCGGATACGGTGTCGGCGACGTCGCGAAAGTTCCAGGCCCCCGACAGTTCCCGTAACGCCTCAGCCACGCGACGTGACCGCCGCGGCCAACGGCGACTTCTCCCGGCCGATCTCGGCGCGCGCGATGGTCCGCATGTGCACCTCGTCGGGTCCGTCGAAGATCCGCATCGCGCGATGCCAGCCGTACATCCGGGCCAGCGGAGTGTCCTCGCTGACGCCGGCGGCACCGTGCACCTGGATGGCGCGGTCGATGACGTCGCAGGCCACCTGCGGGGCGACCGCCTTGATCTGGGAGACCAGCAGGTGGGCGGCCCTGTTGCCGTGCTCGTCGATCGTCCACGCCGCCTTCTCGCACAGCAGCCGGGCCTGGTCGATCTGGTTGCGTGACGTGGCGATCGCCTCGCGCACCACGCCCTGCTCGGCCAGCGGCCGGCCGAACGCCACCCGGTTGCGGGCCCGCTCGGTCATCAGGGCCAGCGCGCGTTCGGCGCCGCCCAGCGCGCGCATGCAGTGGTGAATGCGGCCCGGCCCCAACCGGGCCTGGGCGATCGCGAAGCCGCCTCCCTCCTCGCCGAGCAGGTTGGTGGCCGGCACCCGGACGTTGTCGTAGACGATCTCGCAGTGCCCGGGCTGGTCGTGGAAGCCGAACACCGTCGTCGAGCGGAGCACGGTCACACCCGGCGTGTCGATCGGCACCAGCACCATCGACTGCTGCTGGTGGCTCGCCGCGGCGGGATTGGTGCGGCCCATCACGATCAGGATCGTGCAGCGCGGGTCCGCGGCCCCCGACGTCCACCATTTGCGGCCGTTGATGACGTAGTCGGAGCCGTCGCGCTCGATCGTGGTCTCGATGTTGCGGGCGTCGCTGCTGGCCACCGCGGGTTCGGTCATCGAAAAGCCGCTGCGGATCTCGCCGTTGAGCAGCGGGTGGAGCCACCGGGTGCGCTGCTCCTCGGTGCCGAACATGTGCAGGATCTCCATGTTGCCGGTGTCGGGCGCGGCGCAGTTGAGCGCCTCGGGCGCGAGTTCCAGGCTCCAGCCGGTCAGCTCGGCCAGCGGGGCGTACTCGAGATTGGTCAGGCCCGACTCGGCCGGCAGGAACAGGTTCCACAGGCCGCGGTCCTTGGCCTTGGTCTTGAGTTCCTCGACGACCGGCGGGACGGTGTGGTCATGGGGTCCGGCCTCGAGACGGTAGGCGTCGTAGGCGGCCTCGGCTTCGAAGACGTGCTCGGTCATGAAGTCGGACAGCCGCTGGTGGTAGTCGCTTGCTTTGGCCGACATCGCGAAGTCCATGCCCGTCACGATAGGGCACCTGCGGTCGCTCACATTTGACAGGCGGTCAACTTCCCGCACGATCTGTGCCATGACCGAGACGCTGCCCCCCTTTGCCCCGTTCACCCGCGCGACGGCGATACAGAAGGTCCAGGCCGCCGAGGACGCCTGGAACACCTGTGACCCCGAACGCGTCAGCCGCGCCTACACCCCGGAGTCGCGGTGGCGCAACCGCGGCGAACACGTCATCGGCCGCGACGCCATCGTGGCGTTCCTGACCCGCAAGTGGCGGCGCGAACTCGACTACTCGCTGCGCAAGAGCCTGTGGGACTTCCACGGCAACCGCATCGCGGTGCGGTTCCAGTACGAATGCCGCGACCGCGACGGCCAGTGGTACCGCAGCTACGGCAACGAACTGTGGGAGTTCGACCCGTCGGGGTTGATGGCGCGCCGCGAGGCCAGCATCAACGACGTGCCCATCGAAGAATCCGAGCGGCGCTACTTCGGGCCACGCCCGGCCGCCGAACGTGACCAGGACATCCCCATGTGGTGACGGCATGTGGTGACGGCGCGGCTGGTGGACACGCGGCTCTCTGAACGCGGCGTCGCAACACAACGCTTTCTTGTGGCCCCACAACGCGGCAACGGCTACCGAATCGCCGCAGGGCGGCGAAGCATCGACCGGGACAGCCGACCAGTTGCCGGGGAAGTCTGCCCGGGTGATCACAGGTCGGTGGCGGACGCGGCGCGCGTTAAGGTAGCCAAGCGCGCGGCTGGGCCGGCGCCGTATCCATCGGTGGGGACATCCATCGGCAGAAAGCACGGGAAAGTAGATGTACGTGTCATGACAGATTCGCAGACAACGCCGGTCAGGGTTGGTGTGGTCGCCGAGTCCGGGGCCGGCGAGCGCAGGGTCGCGCTGGTCCCCAAGGCGGTCGCACCGCTGGTGAAAAGCGGTGTCAGCGTCGTCGTCGAATCCGGCGCCGGCGAGAAGGCGCTGCTTCCCGACGCCCTCTACATCGAGGCCGGGGCGAGCATCGGCGACCCGTGGGGCGCCGATGTCGTCGTCAAGGTGGCCCCGCCCAGCGCTGCCGAGGTCGCCAAGCTGCGCAGCGGCCAGACGCTGGTCGGCTTCCTGGCGCCCCGCAATGCCGACAACTGCATCGGCGCGCTGAGAAGCGCCGGGGTGCAGGCCTACGCGCTGGAGGCCATTCCGCGTATCTCACGCGCCCAGGCGATGGACGCGCTGTCCTCGCAGGCCAACGTGTCCGGTTACAAGGCCGTGCTGGTCGCGGCCTGGGAGTCGACGCGATTCTTCCCGATGCTGACCACGGCGGCGGGCACCGTGAAGCCGGCCACCGTGCTGGTGCTCGGCGTCGGGGTGGCGGGGCTGCAGGCCTTGGCGACCGCCAAGCGGCTCGGCGCGCGCACCACCGGCTACGACGTGCGCCCCGAGGTGGCAGACCAGGTGCGTTCGGTGGGCGCCCAGTGGCTGTCGCTGGGCGACGAAGATCTGGCCGCCGCGGGCGAGGGCGGTTACGCCCGGGAACTGACCGAGGAGGAGCGCGCGCAGCAGCAAAAAGCACTGGAGAAGGCCATCACCGGATTCGACGTGGTGATCACCACCGCGCTGGTGCCGGGCCGGCCCGCGCCGCGACTGGTGACCGCTGCGGCGGTGCAGGGCATGAAACCCGGCAGCGTCGTGGTGGACCTGGCCGGGGAGACCGGCGGCAACTGCGAGCTCACCGAACCGGGCCAGACCGTGGTCCGCCACGACGTCACCATCGCGGCACCGCTGAACCTGCCGGCCACGATGCCCGAGCACGCCAGCGAGCTGTACAGCAAGAACATCACGGCCCTGCTGGAACTGATGATCAAAGACGGCACGCTGGCCCCCGACTTCGGCGACGAGATCATCGCGGCGGCCTGCGTGACGCGCACCGGAGAGGACTCCTGATGTACGACGAGCTGTTGCAGAACCTCGCGATCCTGGTGTTGTCCGGGTTCGTCGGGTTCGCGGTGATCTCCAAGGTCCCCAACACGCTGCACACCCCGCTGATGTCGGGGACCAACGCCATCCACGGAATCGTGGTACTGGGCGCGCTGGTGGTGTTCGGCAAGATCGAGCACCCGTCGATCGCCCTGCAGATCATCATGTTCGTGGCGGTGGTGTTCGGAACGCTGAACGTCATCGGCGGATTCATCGTCACCGACCGGATGCTGGGCATGTTCAAGGGCAAGAAGCCTGCGGCCGCCGCGGCCGGGAAGGGCGACAAAGCAGGAGGGCCTGCGGGCAAATGAACTACCTGATCACCGTCCTTTACATCATCTCGTTCTCGCTGTTCATCTACGGCTTGATGGGCCTGACCGGCCCCAAGACCGCGGTGCGCGGCAACCTGATCGCCGCGGTCGGCATGACGCTGGCGGTGGCGGCGACGCTGGTCATGATCCGCGACACCACCCAGTGGCCGCTGATCATCGCCGGTCTGGTCGTCGGTGTGGTGCTCGGCGTGCCGCCGGCGCGGCTGACCAAGATGACCGCCATGCCGCAGCTTGTGGCATTCTTCAACGGCGTCGGCGGCGGCACCGTCGCGCTCATCGCGCTGTCGGAATTCCTCGAGACCACCGGCTTCTCGGCCTTCCAGCACAACGAGTCACCGACGGTGCACATCGTGGTGGCCTCGCTGTTCGCCGCGATCATCGGCTCGATCTCGTTCTGGGGCTCGATCATCGCGTTCGGCAAGCTGCAGGAAATCCTGCCCGGCCGGCCCATCGGCCTGGGGAAGGCTCAGCAACTCGTCAACCTGTTGCTGCTGACCGCGGCGGTGGCCGCCGCGGTGGTCATCGGCCTGCACGCGCATCCCTGCAGCGGCGGCGTGTCGCTGTGGTGGATGATCGGCCTGCTGGCCGCCTCGGGTGTGCTCGGCCTGATGGTGGTGCTGCCCATCGGTGGCGCCGACATGCCGGTGGTCATCTCCCTGCTGAATGCGATGACCGGGCTGTCGGCCGCCGCGGCGGGGCTGGCGCTGAACAACACCGCGATGATCGTGGCCGGCATGATCGTCGGCGCTTCCGGTTCGATCCTGACGAATCTGATGGCCAAGGCGATGAACCGCTCCATTCCCGCGATCGTGGCGGGCGGGTTCGGTGGTGGCGGCGTGGCGCCGGCCGGCGGCCTTGATGGTCAAGGCGGTAACAAGGTCGTCAAGGCGACCTCGGCGGCCGACGCGGCGATCCAGATGGCCTACGCCAACCAGGTGATCGTGGTCCCGGGCTACGGCCTGGCCGTGGCGCAGGCCCAGCACGCGGTCAAGGACATGGCGTCGCTGCTGGAAGCCAAGGGTGTGACGGTCAAATACGCCATCCACCCGGTGGCCGGCCGCATGCCCGGGCACATGAACGTGCTGCTGGCCGAGGCCGAGGTCGACTACGACGCGATGAAGGACATGGACGACATCAACGACGAGTTCGCCCGCACCGACGTCGCGATCGTCATCGGCGCCAACGACGTCACCAACCCGGCGGCCCGCAACGACGCGTCCAGCCCGATCTACGGCATGCCGATCCTCAACGTGGACAAGGCCAAGTCGGTGATCGTGCTGAAACGGTCGATGAACTCCGGGTTCGCGGGCATCGACAACCCGCTGTTCTACGGCGAGGGAACGACCATGCTGTTCGGGGACGCGAAGAAGTCGGTGACGGAGGTCGCCGAGGAGCTCAAGGCGCTCTGAGCAGGTGTCGAGCGCCGATGCTGCCGGTCAGACGGGCGGATAGGCCGGCGGCGGGTAGCCGTTGCCGTCGACGACTCCGCGCAGACCCCACGGGACGTAGCGGAAGAAGAACTCGATCTCGTCGCTCGCGTCGTAGTCCGGGCTCGGATCCATTGGGCCACCCCTGTGGTCAGTCGCGACTGGTTCGCCGGTCAGTCTAGTCCCCTCCACCGCGGCGCAACACCCGCATAAACTGTCCAACCAGTTGATTGACAGCTAGCCTGGTCCGGGGTCGCGCCCGGCCCCGGCAATGGACGATAGCGAGTGCAGATGCCATCCGAGAACGGGGTTTCCCGCCGCGAGGAGTTGCTGGCCGTTGCCACCACGCTGTTCGCCGCCCGCGGCTATCACGGCACCCGGATGGACGACGTGGCCGATGTCATCGGGCTGAACAAGGCGACGGTCTACCACTACTACGCCAGTAAGTCGCTGATCCTGTTCGACATCTACCGTCAGGCCGCCGAGGGAACGCTGGCCGCCGTCCACGACGACCCGTCGTGGACGGCCCGCGAGGCGTTCTACCAGTACACCGCGCGGTTGCTCGGCGGGATCGCCGACAACCCCGAGCGCGCCGCCGTCTACTTCCAGGAAGCGCCCTACATCACCGAGTGGTTCACCGCCGAACAGGTTGCCGAGGTGCGGGAGAAGGAAGCGCAGGTCTACGAGCACGTGCACGGTCTCATCGACCGCGGGATCGTCAGCGGTGAGTTCTACGAGTGCGACTCGCACGTGGTGGCACTGGGCTACATCGGCATGACGCTGGGCAGCTACCGCTGGCTGCGGCCCAGCGGACGGCGCAGCGCCAAGGAGATCGCCGCCGAGTTCAGCACCGCGCTGCTGCGGGGGCTCATCCGCGACGAGACGATCCGCCAGACCTCGCCGCTGGGTCCGTAGGGTCCGCGGGAGACCCCGGGCCGGCGGCACACGTCGCAGCGCAGGCCCCACCCGGCCGGGGCGCTCAACGCCGCGGCCGGTTTTCAGTCGGCGTGGGGACGGTGGGCTTGTGCAGGTTCCTGCGGTAGTCGTTGGGGCCGCAGCCGAACCAGCGTCGGCACGCCCGGGTGAGCACACTCTGCTCGGCGTAACCGAGTTCACGCGCAAGGTGGGACAGGCTGATCCGAGTATCTGCCAGGTATTGCGCGGCGAGTTCCTTGCGCACCTGATCCACCACGGCGGCGAACGTCGTTCCCTCGTCGGCGAGTCGGCGTTGCAACGTCTTGGGATGCAAGCCGAGCTGAGCGGCGATCACGTCGATCTTGGTGGCGCCGGTCGGCAACAGTTGGCGGATCATCGAACGAATCGGCTGCACGAGGCCGGTCTCCCGGGTGGTGATGCTCTGGAGATAGTCGACGAGCGCCCGGTGGGCCACGTGATCCGGGTGCATGCGCCGACGAAGGTCTCCGGCTCTGAGGGTGAGCCCCGTTGTGCGTTCGGCGAAATACC
>NZ_JBYCLC010000398.1:0-1856 GCF_057473685.1 Mycobacterium sp. TH-M116
CCGGAAACTGGCGACGTTGAACGTCGAGAACACCCGGTCGACGTCGGCCTCCGACATGCCGTCGCGGCGCAGCAGCGGGATCAACGTCGCGGTCCGCGGCGCCGCCGACGGGCCGAAACAGCCGAAGCAGCCCCGGTTGTGCCGGGGGCACAGCGCCCCGCAGCCGGCGTGGGTGACGGGACCCAGACAGGGGGTGCCCTGCGCGACGACCAGACACGTCACGCCGCGTTGCTTGCACTCGGTGCACACCGTCTTGGCCGGCAGCCTGGGTGTGCGCCCGATCAGCAGCGCCGCGAGCGTGTCGAGCAGCTGGCCGCGGTCGATCGGGCAGCCGTGCAGCTGGTAGTCGACCTCGACGTGCGCCGAGGCCGGGGTGGAGGTCGCCAGCGTGTCGATGTACTCCGGCCTGGCGTAGACGACCGAGGTGAACTCGGCGATGTCACCGAAGTTGCGCAGCGCCTGCACGCCCCCGGCGGTGGCACACGCGCCGATGGTGACGAGAGTTTTTGACTGGTCCCGGATTTCGCGGATGCGTCGTTCGTCGTGGCCGGTGGTGATCGATCCCTCGACCAAGGACACGTCGTAGGGCCCGCCGACCATCGCGCTGGACGCCTCGGCGAAGGTGGCGATCTGCACCCGCTCGGCCAGGGTGAGCAGCTCGTCCTCGCAGTCCAGCAGCGTCAGCTGGCAGCCGTCGCACGAGGCGAACTTCCACACGGCCAGCGTGGGCGGGCTCATCTACAGCTCCTTCACGTCGAGCAGCGGGCCGGCGACGTCGTAGCCGACGACGGGCCCGTCGCGGCACAACAGCAGCGGGCCGAGCTGGCAGTGGCCGCACCACCCGACGCCGCACTGCATGTTGCGTTCCAGGGATACCCGAATGTTCTGGGCAGCAACGCCTTTGGCCAGCAGCGCTTGGGCGCCGAAGCGCAGCATGGACTCGGGCCCGCACAGGAACGCGGTGGTGCGTCCGGCGTCCAGCGCCAGTCGGCGTAGCGGCTCGGTGACCAGCCCCACCTCCCCGCGCCAGCCCTGCACCGGGACGTCCACCGTGACGTGCAATTCGATCTGCGGATCCTGCGCCCACTGCTCGAGCTGGGCGGCGAACACGAAGTCGGCGCGCGAGCGGGCACCGACGATGAGGGTGAGCTGGCCGTAGCGCGACCGGCCGGCCAGCGCGCCCAGCACCGCAGGACGCAGCGGGCACAGGCCGACACCACCGGCGATCATGACCAGGTCCCGCCCGGCGGCCTCGTCCAGTCCCCAGGTGGTGCCGAACGGGCCGCGCACGCCGACGACGGTGCCCGGCCGGGCATCGTGCAGTGCGCGGCTGACCGCGCCGACCGCGCGGATGGTGTGCGTGATCGACCCATCGGTGACGCTGGGGTCGCCGCTGATCGAGATCGCCGCCTCCCCCACACCGAAGGCGTAGAGCATCATGAACTCCCCGGGCTCCGGTGCCCGCAGCGGTTCGCCGACCGGTTCCAGGCACAGCGTCGCCGAGTCGGGGCTCTCCACGACACGGCTGCGCACCCGGTAGGGGTTGGGGGCCATGGCAGACGGCGCGGTGCAACCGCTCGGCCGTTCAGTCATCACGGGCCATCGTGTTCATCTCCGCGGTGAGGTCGATGCCGGTGGGGCACCAGGCGATGCACCGCCCGCAGCCCACACAGCCCGACGTGCCGAACTGGTCGTGCCAGGTGCCCAGTTTGTGGGTCAGCCAATGCCGGTAGCGCGACGCTCCGGACTGGCGCACGCTGCCGCCGCCGTGGACGTAGGTGAAGTCGAACTCGAAGCAGGAGGCCCACTGCCGCCACCGCTGCGCGTGCTCACCGGCGAGGTCGCTGACGTCCTCG
>NZ_JBYCLC010000399.1:0-1813 GCF_057473685.1 Mycobacterium sp. TH-M116
TCGGCGGTGATGCCTTCGCCACCGACGACCGACAGACCGCGATATTCGAAATCACTGCAGGACAAGCCGTGGCCGAACGCGAACATCGAGGTTTGGCCCGTCCGGGCGCGGCAGTCCAGCGCTGGCCACCCGCGGTCCGCGGCGGAGCCCGTCGAGCAGGTACACCGCCGGTGAATTCGCTCCGCTGCTTGGGAACTGGGCTTTGATGTCGCGCCCCATCGACGGTGCGGGCGCTTGCAGATACTCGACCGGCAAACCCTGTCGAGACAAGACCCACCCGGTCGCCGGCCGGTGAATGCGACGTCACCGTCGAGGGGGTCAACGTCAGCGAGGCCAACATCGGCCACGCCCGCGCGGCCGTCGCGGCGGCCGAGCGCCACCGGCGGGTGCACTTCCAGCTCGGTGACGCCGAAGATCTTCGATTGCGCGACAACGCATTCGACGGGCCGGTCTGCGAATGTCCGCTGTGCATGTTGCCGGACGAAGACGCCGCCCGCCGGTTCCCGCGCATCCTGCGCCCGGGCGGCCTGGCCGGAATCACCGATGTCACCATCACCGACGCGGGCCTACCGGCCGAGCTGACCGCACCGGCGGCGCGGGTCGCCTGCATCGCTGATACCCGGTCGGTCCCCGCATACACCGAGACCCTCGCCGGCGCGGGACCGCACGTACGACACACACCCAGGCTCACGACGACGGCCCGCTGACGATCATCGAACGCACCGACGCCCGGATCGCCGCGCTGCGCATCGCAGCGCCACGAATTCTCGCCGACAACGGTATTCAACCCGCTACCGTGCTCGCATACACCCGGTTGGCGACCGATGCCCTCAACGCGGGCCGCATCGGATACACCCTGATGATCGCGGAGGAAACATGACACACCCCCCGATGGGCCGTAAACCTCTCGCCGCACGCATTCAGCCGGCGTATCGCCGGATGACGGACACACTGAACGATCTGGGCTGGCTGCCGAACGTGGTGCTGCGGCTCACCGTCGGGTTCATGTTCTTCAGCGGCGCCGTGGGCAAACTCGGTGATCTCGGGAAGTTCACGGCCATGTTTGCCGGCCTGGGCATTCCCGCCGCGCAGGTGCTCGCCCCGTTTACGGCTGTGGTGGAACTCGTCGGCGGCGCGGCGTTGATGCTGGGCCTTGGCACCCGGCTGGTGTCATTGGTACTTGCCGGGGATATGGTCGGCGCGCTGATCACCGACATCGGTCCGAGCCTGGTGCAGAAGTATCCGGATCTGTGGCATTTCCTCAGCAATGTGTTTTATTCCCCGGAGTGGCTGCTGATAGGGCTGCTGGCGTGGCTGCTGTGTGTCGGAGCCGGCAAGGCCAGCGTGGACGCGGTCGTAGGTCGACGTTCGGCGGCGCTGACCACCCGGGGATGAGCGAGCATGGACCCACCGCTTGCACGCCGCCGGGGGCAGCGCCGGTACGGTCGGCGACCTCAGCCCGCACCTCAGGGACGACGGCCCGGCGGGACAATCCGGGTTCGCCGTAGCGCGCCACAAAGCAGTTCTCCGCCGAAAACCGCAGCGGTGTGGCCGGCGCGGCGATGACGACGTCGACGACCTCGGTGCTCGTCGTCGGTCATCCGGGCCTCGACCTCGCGCGCCCACAGGGCCGGGCCGCTCACCGCGCGCCCTGGGTGGCGTAGACGACCCGCAGCACGTGCCCCGCCTCAGGCCCCATCACCAGTTCGGCCAGCGCGCAGCTGGTCGCGACGAACTCCGGACCGTGCGGCGGCTGCGCCCGGCACAGGTGGTGGGCCACCTCGTGGAGCACCACCAGCTCGCGCAGCGCCCA